>JAGLQP010000581.1 GCA_023136785.1 Spirochaetales bacterium | reverse complement strand
GGGAGGGGAAGATGAACAGGCGAAGTAAAGAGATTGCCAGGAAGACGGTCATTACGCTCGTGATGGTGCTGATCGTTATCGGCAGTCTTTTCCCGATCTACTGGATGCTGCTGACTTCAGTGCAGCCGCGCCATGAGCTGATGAACTACCCGCCCAATTTCTACACCAGGGAACCGACCCTCCAGTACTGGCGGTTCACCTTCCGGGAGGCCATCCCCGAGTTTTTCAACAGCCTGGTAGTGGCCTTTTTCGCCACGGTCATCGCGATCGTGTGCGGTGCGACCAGCGGCTACGCTTTCGCCCGGTACGGAATCGGCGGCAACACCCTCCCTTTCTGGATTCTGTCGCTCAAGTTCTTTCCGCCTGTGGTGGCCATCGTTCCCTACTTCCTGATGATGCGCACCCTGCGGCTCATCGATACCCGGACGGCGGTAATAATCACCCATCTCATCATTACCGTGCCTTTTGCCGTGTGGATGATCAAAGGATTCATCCAGGAAGTTCCAAGGGAGTTGGAGGAGGCGGCCATGATCGACGGCTGTTCCCAGCTTGGCGTGATACGGATCGTCACCCTCCCGCTGATCGCCCCCGGGCTGGTCGTGACTGCCCTGTTCTGTTTCATCTGGTCCTGGAATGACTTCATGTTCGCCCTGATTCTTACCCGCAACAAGGCCATTACCATACCGGTGGCCATTGCCGGGATGCGGGAAGCCCACGGCCTGATGTGGGGAGAAGTCTCGGCGACTGCGGCTTTGGGAACGATACCGATCATTATCATGGCCATTATTCTGCAGAAATACCTGGTGCGTGGATTGTCTCTTGGTTCGATAAAATAGCTAAAGGCTTTGATCCGGAGCAGGAGCCAAAGGCTCCTACCGCCGATGTGTCCTCGGGAGGTGGGCGTGGGATCGAAGATAAATGTGGGCCTGATCGGCGCAGGGAGGATCGGGCGTCTTCATGCTGAAAACCTGTCCCATCATGTTCCGGGCGCCCGCTTGGCAGCGGTCACGGATCTGGACATTGCCGCAGCGCAGGGCTGCGCCGCTGAATATGGCATCCACACAGTGACCGGGAACCATAGGGACATTCTTGAGAATCCTGAGATAGAGGCTGTGCTCATCTGTTCCAGCACTGACACACACTCGCGGCTCATCGAAGAGTCTGCGGCGGCGGGAAAACATATCTTCTGTGAAAAGCCCATTGACTTCGATCTTTCCCGGATAGACATCGCCCTGGACAAAGTACAGCGGGCAGGGGTCAAACTTCAGATCGGGTTTCAGCGCCGCTACGATCCGAATTTTGTCAAGCTCCGCAGCCTGGTGCAGGAGGGAGTCCTGGGGGAGCTCTCCATTCTGCGGATAACCAGCAGGGACCCCGAGCCTCCACCCCTTTCCTATATCAAGGTGTCAGGAGGGCTTTTTCTGGACATGATGATCCATGATTTCGACATGGCCCGCTACCTTACCGGAAGTGAAGTGGAGGAAATCTATGCTGCCGGGGCGGTACGGCTTGATCCTGAAATCGGCCGGGCCGGTGATGTGGATACCGCGCTGGTTACGCTGAAATTCAGAAATGGCCTTATCGGCACCATAGATTGCTGCCGCCG
>JAGLQP010000580.1 GCA_023136785.1 Spirochaetales bacterium | reverse complement strand
TTGGTCTTCAACAGGTTTTCAGCGTAGTACACGCCGCCGTGAATGACCTCGCTGTTTCGGGAGGAAGTTTCCCGTCCGAAACCGTCGTGCCGTTCAACGACAACGATCTCCGAACCCTCTTTGGAACGGGACAGGCGCTCGGCGATGGCCAGACCTACAACCCCGGCGCCGATGATCACAATATCTACTCGATCCACGAGCCCCATCATAGTGTGCCTGATAGCGGGCGACAAGCCCCACGCAGTGGTGTAAGATGGATCTGCATAGGAGGATGTCATGAGCGAGAACAGTAAACTGAGGGAACAGCTTCTCTATCACCTCTCCGGTCATGGGGCGCATATCGATTTCGCTGCAGCGGTCGAGGGTTTTCCCTTCGATCTGGCGGGAAAACGTGTACCCAATCTGGACCACACGGCCTGGCAGTTGGTCTTTCATCTCCAAATAGCTCAGTGGGATATGTTGACTTTCTGTACAGACCCGAAACACGCATCTCCGGAGTATCCGTCGGGGTATTGGCCGGAGACCGAAGCACCGAAGGATGAAGAGCAGTGGAAGCGGACGGTCGCTTCTTTTCATGCCGATCTGAAGACCATGGCCGACCTGGTCAAGGATCCAGGAAACGATCTCCTTGCCCCTTTCCCCCACGGCAGCGGTCAAAACCTACTGCAGGAGGCAATCCAGATCATCGATCACAACTCCTATCACATCGGGCAGCTCGTGGATATCCGTATGCTTCTTGGAGTACCGGTCCGGGACTGATAGGGCTTTCTTTAGATGTCTTTTCCGTAAAGACGGTAGGTCTTGTAGATCTTGGCGCCCCAGTTCTCCATGGCGTTGCGCATCTTATGGTTGTCCTCCAGAATCCAGGAGAACTCCCCGCGATGAAATCCGTGCTTGTTTCCGCGGGTGTAGGTTTCGTAGTAGAAAACAGCATCCAGCCCGATTCCCTGGAACTTCTTGCGTACCCCGAGATTCAAGACCCGTAGCATGTTTACCTTACGGGAATACCAGAGCAACTTTGGCAGACCGAAGGGGAACAGGCGGCCGTTGATGTGCTTCATGGCCTGATTGAGGTCGGGAAGAGCCAGAGACCAACCCGCCAGCTCGCCGTCAACATAGGCGAACAGCACCAGGTCGGGAATGGCGGCCATCCTGAGGTCTTCCGCCGTATGCTCCAGCTCCTCATCGGTCCAGGGGACGAAACCCCAGTTTCGCTCCCAGGCATCGTTATAGACGATCTTGATCAGCTTAATTTCCTCTTTGAGGTTCTTCATATTGATCGGTCGAACCGTCACTTTTTTTCGCTTGCGCACCAGTTCGGCCACCCGCTGAATTTTGTCAGAGATGGGGATGATATCTTCCATGTAGTAGGCGTACAGGTCGTGGGCTTTGGTTAATCCAAAATCTTCGACCAGGTCTACGTAGTAATCCGGGTTGTAAGGCATCTGTAGGACCGGCGGTCTGTCGAAGGCGTTGATGAGCAGGCCAAGGACATAGTTCGTAGAGGGGTTGGTTGGACCCAGCATCCGATTCATGCCCTGCTTGCGGATCCAACTCTCCGCCTTGGTAAATAAGGCCCTGGATACGGCTCTGTCGTTGATCGATTC
>JAGLQP010000058.1 GCA_023136785.1 Spirochaetales bacterium | reverse complement strand
TCGAACCTGCGACCCACAGCTTAGAAGGCTGTTGCTCTATCCAGCTGAGCTATGGACGCTCGATTGCCGCGGTGTGCTCCCCAGGCTTGTAAGCAAGGCTTTAGAAATCGCGGCAGATTTAGATTCGGGATGAGAGGACTTGAACCTCCGATCTCCTGCTCCCAAAGCAGGCGCCCTAACCGCTAGGCTACATCCCGATAGCCTCCTAATGATACTGAGATTACCGTTCTCGGGTCAAGATTGCTCGGCGCACCGTGCTGGGTGAACCGTGTGTAGGTTGCGGGATGAAATGGGATATCGGAAATGAGGCGAGGGCACGTAAGCTCCGCTAGTAACCTTTCAGTACGAGGACCTCCCTGAATCCTTCTTGGACTGTCGGCAGGTCAATCGCTGCGGCAAGGTATGAGATCACTCGCTCGGGAACAGGATCCTCTCTGCCGCGGTTCCGCTCCATGCACTTCAAGGGGGGCGTTTGGAGAAAAATCACACCGATCGTTTTGTGCATCTGATGGGCGATGCCGAGATAGGTCTTCCTCGAAGATGCGGAAACGCTGGTGTTGTCCACCAGCACCTTCTGCTTGTTCTGCAGAAGATGTTCGATGATCTTTCTTTCCACGTGTTTCACTAGAAAATCGTCGAGTTCATCAAACTCCGTCTCGGACCATTTCTTGCCGAAATGGATCATCTCATAGAGCAGCCGGTGAATTTCCTTGCGGTTCACCCTGTCGCGTCCGGAGTCCGCGAAGAACTCCGCCGCGAACCGTGATTTTCCCGATCCCGGCAGGCCGCATACAAGGACCATGTCGAGATGGTGAAACTTGGCCAGACCCTTACGTCTGTTCTCCTTTGACAGAACAACGATGGCGCTTTAGCGGGTGGGCAACGTGTCCTCGCCGGTCAACCGTTTGATGAAGGTGGACTTGTCGGCATCCTCGCGAAAGATCACCAGGAGCGTGTCTTCGCCGCCGAGGGTTCCCAGCACCTCCGGAATTTCCAGGCGGTCTATGGCAAAGGCAACACTGTGTCCGTGGCCGAGTATTGTGTGAACCACCGCCAGGTTCCCGGAAAACTGGATATCCACGATTCCCCGGGCAATGTCGTCGTGGAGGTAGGGATCCGGTGTGGTGTCTACCTCCTCCTTGATCGTGTACACGTACCCCTCCTGAGGATCCGGAACCCTCGCGATTCCGAGAAACTTCAGGTCTCTCGACAGAGTAGCCTGGGTTACGTCTTTACCTTCCTGCTTGAGCCGCTGTTGAAGCTCTTCCTGGCTGTGGATCTTTTCGTTTTTCAAGATGTTGACGATGAGTCGTCGTCGGGCTTCCTGACCGGTCAGAGGTTCCTCCTTAGCAACGGGGTTCCTTTGCTTGTATTATTATACATTGTAGGAGTAAAAAACAAAGTAGAAATCTGGAAAATTGATCGCGTCTTGACCAAAGCTGGAGGCGGCATTACTTTGTGAGGCGTAGGAGAAACACCATGCAAGATGTTGTCAGTGATCTTATCATCAGAAACGACAAGAGAATCGTATTGCTTGTCATGGACGGAGTGGGCGGTCTCCCCCAGGAAAAAGGGGGAAAGACCGAGCTGGAAACGGCGAACACACCCAATTTGGACGCATTGGCCGTCGAGGGTGAGTGCGGCCTGCACCTGCCCATCGGCTTCGGGATCACACCGGGATCAGCCCCGGGGCATCTTGCCCTGTTCGGGTATCAGCCCACCGACTATCCGATCGGTCGGGGCGTTGTAGCGGCCCTGGGCATCGCTTTTCCGATTCAGTCGGGGGACGTTGCGGTGCGGGTCAACTTCGCCACCCGGGACGAGGAGGGGCGCATCACCGACCGCCGGGCCGGACGCATTCCTACCGAGAAGTGTGCCGAGCTGTGCGAGCTCCTCTCCGCCGTAACGATCCCGGGAGTCGAAATTTTCATAAAACCCGTAAAGGACTATCGGGCCGTGGTGGTCTTCAGAGGCCAGGGCTTAAGCGACCATGTAGCCGACACCGATCCCCAGGCCACGGGGGTCAAACCTCACGATCCAAAAGCAACTTCAGCGAATGGAAAGAAGACCGCCGAGGTCGCCGGGCAGTTTATCCGACAGGCTCTCGAGCTTCTCAAGGACCGTCATCCTACCAACGCAGTGTTGGTGCGGGGTTTCGCCGAGCTTCCGCACATTCCGTCGATGGAGGAGCGTTTCGGTCTGGACCCGGTCGTCCTGGCTGTCTACCCCGATTACAAGGGGGTAAGCCGGCTGGTCGGAATGGATGTTGTCGAGGATCTGCAAGGCCTGGATGCCCAGGCCGCCGCACTGCGGGAGAACTGGGATCGGTACACCTTCTTCTTCGTCCATCATAAGTACACTGACTCGAGGGGCGAAGACGGAGATTTCAAGGCCAAGGTCGCAGAAATCGAGAAAGTCGACAGCTTTGTACCTCGGATCCTGGATCTGAAGCCGGATGTGCTGCTGGTGACCGGCGACCATTCCACCCCTGCGGTAATGCGGGCTCACTCCGCCCACCCCGTTCCCTTTCTCCTCCATGCCCGGAACCTGCGCCCCGATGCGGCCGCGGAGTTCGGAGAGCGGAGCTGCGCCGCCGGTCTCTGGGGTGTCATCCCGGGGTTCATGCTGATGCGCCTGGCCCTCTCCGCGGCGGAGAAACTGGCCAAGTTCGGAGCCTGAAGACGACGGAAAGCGTAAACCAAGACCTGCTCGATCTCTATGTACAGGATCTTCGGCCCGTGTATCGTCTCTATGAGCAGAGAGAGGTTTGCGTCGTCATGGGGGCGGGGCGGAAGGCCGAGGAAGACGTGTTTCTCGAGCAGGCCGAAGCAGACGCGATTCCCGTTCTTCGCCGCCGGGGCGGGGGCGGCACCGTTGTGCTTTCCCCCGGTCAACTCGTGTTGGCGGTGGTAACGGAAGTCACCTCCCCCTTTCAAAACCTTCAGTACTTCCAGGCTATCAATGACTGGTTTCGCCTTGCCCTCCAGCCGCTGGGAGTGTCCGGAATCGAGGACCGGGGCATCTCGGATCTGGCAATCGGAGGAAAGAAGATACTAGGGACTTCTTTGTATCGCCGGCGGAAGATCCTCTTCTACCAGGCCAGCCTGATGGTAGACAACGATCTGTCTCTGTTCGAGCGCTATCTGCGTATTCCCTCCAGGGTGCCGGATTACCGAAGGGGGAGAGGCCATCTCGAGTTCTGTACGAATCTGCAGCAACAGGGCTACTCCCTTTCCGTATCGCAGGTCGAGGAGAGCCTGGATCAGGTGGTGAAAGATCGGCTGTTCCGCCTTTCTTGAGCCTTTCAGGCCTTGCGAAGGGGAAGCCGTGCCAGCTCCTCCCAGAATAGGGAGTGCCACCACGTCTGTGTAGCGGTACAGCCTTGTTCCGCCCCCTGGGCTTCCCCACCCAGAGAGTGGACACGAATCAGGACGGCCGCCCGGGCCGGAAAGGATAGCGGCTCCGGAGCAGGGATGGAGGTGATCCTGGATCCGGACTGCCCTTCGACAGAGCCCAGATAGAATCCAAAGCCGACGGGGAAGAGGGGTTCCTGCTCGGAATCACCCCGGGCGAAATCTTTCGAACAGCTCGCGGCCAGCCGCTGCAGCTCTTCTCGGGGTTCCAGTTGCCAGAATAAAAAACCTTCAATTTCGCTGATCGAAGCGGTACGAAGATAGGGGGCTTGTTTTCCCACGACCCGGCGAAGGGCACTTCGAAGCCCGCCTGAGTCTTGTGAAGCGGGTTGAGGCGGCAGGAAGGAGATGGGAATCATTACCGGCAGGGCCAGGGCGGAGGCCAGCTCCCAATCTCGGTAGAGGGAGGTTTGCAGCTCCGTTACCCTCTTCTCGATATTGGTCGGTGCTTTCAGCCCCAGGATCCAGTAGTCCACCACATTATTTTCCCACCCTGTTGAGTAGAACCCGAAAGGTGCTTCCTTCCCCTTCCCGGCTCTGCACTTCGAGCGTCCCACCGTGTTGTTCCACCGTGGATTTCACGATCGATAGCCCGAGCCCGGTCCCGATCTCAGCCAACTTTTTTGCATTCTCTGCCCTGAAGAACTCGCTGAACAGCTTGTCCTGTTCGCTTTCCGGAATGCCGATACCGGTGTCACTGACCTCGAAGATCACCTTGTCCTCCTCCGGGCTCATCTTCATGCATACCTTCCCGCCTTTGGGGGTATATTTAACGGCGTTGGAGAGCAGGTTGGACACAATCGTTTGCAGGCCCTCCCGCCGCCCGTAGACGATCGCAGCGTTGAGGTTTGAAGGACATCGGACCTCCAGGGTGATTTCCTTCTCTTCAGCCAGGCTCTGAAAGAACTGGACATTCTCGCCGAGAAGGGTACAGAAGTTGATCTTCTCCAGCTCGGAGGTGGAAAGCTCGGCCCTGCTTTTGGCTAACACCAGGAGGTCGCTCACGCTGTTTGACAGGGCTTGCGCCCGAACCTCGATCCGTTCTAGCATCTCCCTCTGTGGGGCTCTGAGCTTTCCCAGAAAGCCCTGGGTGAGGGTGCGAACGATAGACTGAATGGTGCTCAAGGGAGAGCGCAGCTCGTGGGAGGCCTTGAGCAGAAACCAGGTCTTGGCTTCGTCGAGGCGCTTGAGATTTTCATACACGGAGGCGTTGGCAATCGAGAGGGTTACCAGGTCACCGAGGATCGAAAACAGAGAGATCATCTCCTGGCTCAAGCTTTGTCCCCGCTGTCCGTAGACGCACAGAGCACCGAGGATATGTTTTTCCCGGCGCAGGGGGACGCAGATCAAGCTCTCCGTCTCGTCGTCCACTTCGGGAAAATCTTCTTCCAGGGCATCCACCACCAGCACCGCGTTGCCCTCCATCAGGCTTCGGTGGTAGATGTTCTCCGCCACATCGATGGACAGATCTGCCGCCTCCCGGGCAATACCGGCCATGGAGCGAACCCGCATGGTACCGCTGTCAGTGTCCCAGAGTTTGATCGAGCAGCCGCGAACTCCGGTGACCTCGACGGTGATGCCGGTGACCGTATCGAGCACCTCCTGCAGGTCGAGAGACCCTCCGGCCTTGTGAATGACTTCGTAGATCGCCTCCAGAGCTCGGGCCCGACGCCCGGTACGCTTGATCCGGGGCAGGTCGAAGGCGATCAGCAGCCCCTGAACCAGGCTGATTCCTCCGACACAGATCATGGTGGCCAGTGTCAGGGGCAGGGATGCAGAGGTGTGGCGAAGGACGATCGCCAGGTACACGAGAGAGGATACCCAGATCGGAAGAAGGGCTAGCCAGAGTTTTTCTATCCGCAGCGCTTGTTTTTTCATGCCTCAGACTACCGTTCTCTACAATGGCACAAAAACCTTTGTCAATCAAACAGTTTGTGCTATGATGGCAGGGTGCAACGCAAAGTAGAGCGCATCAGCGAACAGTTGAAACAGATCATCTCCTCCTGGTCCGGAATCGAGGCGATCGTTTTGGGAGAGGCGGCGGAAGCCAAGATCCTCGATCCGTACTTCACGATTTCCCTCGACGTGTACCACGACTCAAGGCTGCCGACATCCGAGGACCGAAAGAAACATTTTGCCGACTCCACCGCCTTCGATACGGTTCCTGCCTTCACCGAGGACCGTTTCCTGCTGGAGGAACTTCCCGTAAAGATCCGCTACCAGGTGATGGAACGGGTCGACTTCATGCTCACACGGATCGCCGAGCAGCAGTGGATCTATCATGACGCCGGCACCTATCTCTTCTATAGATTGTTGCACGGCCAGGTGCTGCATAAGCAAACGAGCTGGCTCGACCAGACCCGAAAAACCCTATCCGCCATGCCGGATCACTTCTGGTGGGCGATTCAGAACGGTGCCAGGATCTCCGCAGCCTACTACCTGAACGATCTGCGGGCCGCGGTGTACCGGGGTGACAACCTGTTCTATGTCTTTTCCTTGAGCCACTTTTTGCACAGCCTCTGCAGCTTCCTCTTTGCGGTAAATCGAACGTTCGAACCCTCCGCGCGGATGATCGCGGAACGGGTCCGCGATCTTCCCCGGCTGCCCGACGGTTTTGGAGGCCGCTTCGAGAGCATGCTTCGGGACGACCCTGAGCTGCCGCCGGAGAGAAAGCGGGAGATCGCCGAGCTCCTGGTCAAGAGCATCCTTCCCATGGCATGAGGCCCCTCACTCTTCTCCTCCTTCTCACGGTTTTCCTGGTGGGCTGCGACTTCAGGCAGGATCGCCTCCTCTTCCTGGTTCCGGGGGAGCGGGGCAAGACTATGGAGCAGCGGCTGGATATTGATGAGTCCGGGCGCTACCTGCTGAAACAACCCGTTCTGGTGACTCGGGGCGAACAGGCCTTCTATCTCCGCTTCCGCGTGGAGGGGGACGGGGCGGTCCTGCAGGTGTTGGGAACAGAGGATCGGGAGATCGCTGCGAAGCCTCTACCGGGCGGGGGTGGTGCAACGGTGTACCTTCCCCTTGTACAGGGAAAAAGCGTTCGGGGATTTCGCGTGGATACTCCAGCAGGTCAGGAGCTTCAGTTCCTCGAAGCGGGGATCACCGATTCCTTTACCGGAGTGGAAAACTCAGGGGCAGGCTTAAGCCTGGGCACTGTGATCCAAAGCTTTCACAGTGACGGCCGCCGCGTTGAATTGTCCTTCTCTTCCCCCCAGAGCTGGCCTGTGCGGGTCCTCGGCGGTATCCCCGCTTCGGCGCCGTCGTCAGACCACGGATCTTCACGGACCGACTCGGTAGATCTGGGCTGGCAGATCGCCCTTGCGGTCGAATCCCGGGCACCTTTCTCCTTCTCGGATTTTCGTCTCCGTGCAACCTCTGCCGACCGGCCTGGGTCGGCGGATCTTCCCGATCCCGGCGCGGGGCGAGCCTACCTGTTGCTTAAAGCTAGTGCAGGGAACAAAACCGTATCGTTCAGGCACATTGCCCTGTCGGGAAAACACAACCTGTTTCTCTACGAGGGTCTTGTCCCCTTCGAACCGGAAACCCTGCGGATCGAGCCTCTGGGGGGAAGCGGGGTCTGGCTTCACAGTCTCGAAGTCGCCCGCCTTCCTCTGGAGCCAGTCGGCGGAGCGGAGGGTGAGCTTTCGGCTTCAGTGCATCCCCTGCCGGCGGATCCGGGCACCGTGCTGCTCTACGATCCCGATTATTGGCGTCAAAAGAATTATGAGCTGTTTTCCTGGGCCCGGTTTCCGGAAATCCTGATCATGGACACCTCCTCCTACGAGGTGCAGTCCCGCTTCTTCAAGCGTCTGGCCTTCTTCGTGGAGAAGCGGGGTTATCGAGGACGACTGGTGAACAACGAGGAGTTTGACGATCTGCACGGATTCAATGCTCACGACTACCGGGCGGAAGATCTGGCCCGCTTTTTTCAAGCCGCCAGGGAGGAGCTCTTTACCCTAAATCCGGAGGAGGAGCTGCTCAAAGAGATCCTTCTTTGCAACGGGATCATTCGTGATGAGGGAACCTTCAGCCCGGGAAGGGGCGGAATCCTCTCGATCTCCCGCAGCTCCTATCCGCTTCTGCGGCGGCATCTGCTGACCCACGAGTGCTATCATGGACTGTTCTTCAGCCTGCCCGAGTTCAGGCAGGCCGCAATCGAGGCCTGGGAGCAGCTTTCCGAAAACGAGAAAGAGTTTTGGCGGCTGTTCTTTCGCTGGGTCGGCTACGATACCGAGGATCCCTACCTGACCGTCAACGAGTATCAGGCCTATCTGTTTCAACAGCCCAGATCCGAAGTTCAAAACTACTTCGCCACGTTGACCGCCTCCCGGCTGATCTCGAGCTACCCCGGGCAGGCTGACCGTGTGCGGGAGTTCCTCCGCAGCGATCCGGATAGCTTCACCCGCGGCTTCGACACCCTCGAGGCTTCTCTCAGGAGAATCGCCCGGATGGAGGGGGGGAGGGTGATCGAGCTCGAACCCGCCGAAATCAAATAATTCCTTCCTTTCTTGTTCTTTTCTATTGATCATTGGGCCGGAGCCGTATTACCCTTTTAGAGACTTAACACGCCACCTGCGACACAGTGGTTGTTGCTCCTGAACACTTCTATTTGCCCATGTAGGAGCTTTGCACGGGCTCGCCGGTCAAGTAATTGGGAGGGGAAAAATGAAAGTACAGCGACGTTTTACCCGGACGGGCGAGAGTCCATACCAAGACATCAGCTTCGAAAAACGTGTTTCCGAGATCCGCAATCCCGATGGAAAGGTGATCTTCCGGCAGGAAAACGTCCAAGTTCCCTCTTTCTGGTCCCAGATCGCTACCGACATCCTGGCCCAAAAATATTTCCGCAAAACCGGCGTGCCTCGTCAGATCGACAAGAGCGGCGGCGAAAGCGACGCCCGTCAGGTGTTTCACCGCCTGGCCTTTACCTGGACCGACTGGGGCAAACGCTACGGCTACTTCGACAGCGACGAAGACTCCCAGAGTTTCTACGACGAGCTCTGCCACATGCTGGCCCGCCAGATGGCTGCGCCCAATTCACCCCAGTGGTTCAACACGGGGTTGTTCGCCGTGTACGGCATCAAGGGACCCGCCCAGGGCCACCACTACGTGGACCCGGACAGCGGGAAGCTGAAAAAAGCCGACAGCGCCTACGAGCGTCCTCAACCCCACGCCTGCCAGCCATATCACGCACCGGTATCTACTCCGACCGGACCCGTACCCATTGGCCAGATTGTAGAGAGGGGGCTCACGGGAATCGAGGTCTACGACGGGACTGAAAACGGAAAGGGAACGACCAGGGTCGTGGCTGTGGCCGAGAATGGGGTGAAGCCGGTCTTCCGGGTAGTACTCAAGAACGGTTCTTTCCTGGAAGCTACTGGGGACCATCTCGT
>JAGLQP010000579.1 GCA_023136785.1 Spirochaetales bacterium | reverse complement strand
AAAAATCACCTGGCGAAAGATGTTGGTTTCGCCCTGGTTCTCCAGACTGATACCAATCTCCCCCGCCCGGCCGAGTGCGTTTACCGCGTCTATCGAATCGAACTCGAGTTCGGCCTGTATGTACACATTCTCCTCGTCCTCTCGTTCATCGATATCTGTGAGCCGCAATCCCTCGATTCCTTCGGCAGTGCGGAGGAACTCCTCCTCATTTACCGGAAGGGGGAGCTGTTTTTCCTCTCTTCCCGCATCAATATTCTTCATGAACTGGGAGATTTTATACGAGAGAGTCAACACTCCGGTCCCGTCTTGTCGAAAAAGGATCTCGCTTTCAATCCCGATGCAGGAGGACAGCAGTACTACAGCTAGAACAAGAATCAACCATTTTGTCATTGATCATGCAAACCTTTACAAGTTGGTGTATTATAGACTATGTCTTTGAAAATATCTATCGCTTTGGTCTTCTTGATCAAAAAATACGACGGTGATAGACTCGGTATCGCGAAAAGCGAAGGTTGGAGAGGAGAACGATTTGCCTAAAAAGTTGATATATATACTACTGGTTGTGCTTCTGTTCCTCTATCTGCCCTGCAGTCTGGCCCTGGCGCAGGATCAAGATCAAGAGGAGGAACAAACCAAGGAACAGCTGTTCATGGTGTATTCTCTCGGTCAGCATACCCTGTCTTTGAGCGCGGGACTGTTAATTCCCCTGTTTTTCCAGTCCTTCGACGGGGATTACTCCCGAACGAACCTGAAGTTAGGCGTGGGCCTGTCCCTGCAGTGGGGGATTCATCTGAACAACAACTGGATGGTCGGTATTGAAGGCGGAGGGATGTTCAGCAAGAGTATTCAGGAGAACACGCTGTATCAGGTGTCGATAACCGCGAAAGGCTCCTACATCATCCATTTCTTTCCCTTCGAGTTCCCCATTTTCATCGGGACGGGGATGGATATTGTGAAATACACGGACCAGGTCCACCTGAATTGGATTATCAAGCCGGGATTTTCGTCGATTTGGAAGTACAATATAAACTGGGGATTCGGCTTGAACGTCGTCTACTGGTGGGTTCTCCAGCCCTGGCCCCAGGATCCCAGCCTGGGGCGGATGGGGAATTCCCTGGAAATAACCGCGACCGTCCAGTACAATTTCTAAAGGAACGCACTGAATGAAGTTACTAAAATACCTATTTCTTGTTTTGATCCTGATTCTGTCGATGGTCGCCTGCACGGATAAATCCCTAAGCCCCATTTTCTTTACTCTGGAGACCGAGCGCTCCCTTGCCGCAGACCGTGGCTTGGAAGACGAAATGACCATCCATGAAATTGTGAAAGTGGGGACTCGTTACTTCGCCGCGGGCAACACCCTGTTCACCCGTACCGAAGCAGGCAATTGGACTACTGTTTCCCCTCCGGTAGCAGGAGCGTTGTGCAACACATTGGGGGCATATGGGGGGAATTTCCTTTACGCCGGATTTAATACAAAAGACGGGGATGGGTTGGGTTTGTACCGGACCGATCCTACCGTAGGTGGGTGGAATCCACAGACACCGGGCTGGGATAACTCGACTTTCGATGCAGCTGTTCAGAATGGCGTACAGATAGGTTTGATA
>JAGLQP010000578.1 GCA_023136785.1 Spirochaetales bacterium | reverse complement strand
AAAATACAAAGCGGGACTCTGCCCTACCGGAAGGCTGCGAAGGAAACCGTTGTAGATGCTGTATAAATAGGCCGCACTGGTCCCGAGAGCCACCAGAACGTCCATACTGGGACTTCCTGATCTCAGGCTTTTATAGGCGTGTTTGTAGAATCGATAACCGATAACAAACTGGACAGGAGTCGCTAATGCAAGCTGAACGACCGGGTTGTGAAGAAACATCAGCGCTTCTATGTTGAACAACCCCGCAAACATCGCCACCAGCAGGGGTACACTGAGGGAGGCGGATACGATGAAGCTCACCCGTAGTTTTCGCGCCTCCCGCTGTCGAAGCTCCTTCTCACGATCCGTACTATCGACGGCTGCCTGCGTGTCCAGATCCTGACTCGGTTCCTGTATCGCATCATAGCCCAAATCTCTTATCAGCTTTTCAAACTGGCCTTCCTCGACCAACTTCGGGTCGTATTCAACTGTAGCCTTCTCTGTGGCCAGATTGACCGAGGCGAGATTGACTCCCGCAACATTTTTCAAGCCCTTCTCAATACGCAGCGCACAGGTCGCACAGGTCATCCCCGACACTGCCAACGTTGCTCGTTCCGCTCGTTCACTCATAGTTCCTCCAACGGCTCCACTGCTCTTGTAGGGCGTTCAGCTTCACATCCAACAGGCACTCCGATTCGCCTCATCTGTACATCACCGAGACATCCTGCCGATCGTTTTCATCAGCTCAGCGATCACCTCGTAGCGTCCCTCCTCTATCTGATCCATAACACAACTGCGGATATGAGCTTCCAGCAATCCCTTGCGTACGCCGCTCAGAGCTGCTTCCACCGATGTGATCTGATTCAGGATGTCATCACAATACACATCAGAATCCACCATCCGCGCGATCCCTCGAATCTGGCCCTCTATCCGGCGCAAACGATTCCCCAGATTTACCTTGGTTTCATCGGGATGGTGAGCTGTCCGAATTAACCGACCATTCTTGCCATTTCCAGCCATGTAGGATACCCCCCTATGGTATTCAAAATACTAAATATTACCGCATTGATCAAGTACACAGGCATAGATGGAGGGAAAATACGGTTGCGAAAGGAATCAGGATTTCTCGACAGGCATGCCGTCGATCTTCCACTCTACTACGCCGTCATCGGCTCTTTGAGCCCGGTAGCCCTTTGTCAAGAGGAGATCCACGGCCTGATCGGCCAGGATACAGTAGCGTCCTCGGCAGTATGCCACAATTTCTTTGCCTTCGGGTAGCTCGCTCAAGCGTCGCTCCAACTCCTCCAGTGGAATCGAAACCGCCCCGGGCAGATGGCCTTGTTGGTACTCTTCTTCCGGACGAACATCGATGATGACGGTGTCCTCCTCGTTCAGCCGCTTCATTAGCTCTTCCCTATCGACAGGATGCAGCCGGGAGGGCGTTTTCGAAATCTCCTGAAGGGCAGTTCTGATCTCCACGAGCTGTTTGTAGGCAAAATCTTTAAAATCCAAGAAAAAGCGGCAGGTCATCTCGTCGGCGACCATATAATAGATGTACTTCCCATCCCGGCGCATCTTCACCAGATTCGCCGCCTTGAGAACCTGAAGGTGACGGGAAAGATTGGCCA
>JAGLQP010000577.1 GCA_023136785.1 Spirochaetales bacterium | reverse complement strand
GCCCACATCGGCAACCTGCGCACCTATATTTTCGAGGACCTGCTGGTCCGTACCCTTCGTTTCTTCGGTTACAAGGTCAAACATGTCATGAACATCACCGATGTGGGGCACCTGACCGATGATGCCGATCAGGGGGAGGACAAGATGTTGAAGGGTGCCCGGGAGCAGCGAAAGAGCGTCTGGGAAATCGCCGAGTTCTACAAGGAAGCCTTTTTCCGGGATCTGGAGGCCCTCAACATAATGAAGCCGGACATCGCCTGCCGGGCGACCGACCACATCCAGGACATGATCGATCTGATCGTCCGTATTGAGAAGGCGGGGTTCGCCTACCGGTGCGGCGGTAATGTCTACTTCGATGTGGGAAAAACGGCCAACTTCGGAAAACTCACCGGACAGGTGCGGGAGGATCTGAAGGCAGGTGCCCGAATCGCTATCGATCCCAATAAGAAGAATCCCCACGATTTTGTACTCTGGTTCACCCGCTCGAAGTTCGAGCATCAGACCATGCTGTGGGACTCTCCATGGGGAAGGGGGTATCCGGGCTGGCATATTGAGTGCAGCGCCATGAGCATGAAGTACCTCGGAGAGCAGTTCGACATCCACTGTGGGGGTATCGACCACATCCCCGTACACCACAGCAATGAGATCGCCCAGAGCGAGGCCGCCACAGGCAAGACGCCCTGGGTTAAGTACTGGCTCCACGGAGAGTTTCTCGCGCTGGCTAAAGAAAAGATGGCCAAATCCGCGGGCAACTTCCTGACCCTGGGCAGCCTCGAGGAAAAGGGGTACGATGCCCTGGATTATCGCTATTTCTGCCTTGGTGCACACTACCGCTCCCCCCTGCAGTTCAGTTTCAAGGCTCTGGATGCGGCTCGAAGCGGTCGGCGAAATATGATCGAGCGGGTTCTCAGGCTGAAAGAAGAGAGTCCGAATCTGGAGGCTGTGGCGCCGGCGAACTTCACCCCCAAGGTTACCGGCCTGCTGCGGAGGTTTCGGGAAGATCTGGAAAACGATCTCAACGTTCCGAAGGCTCTGGTATCGTTCTGGGAACTGATCAAGGACGAATCGATCGCTGCGGAGCAGAAGTTAGGAGCTTTAGTGGAGATGGATTGCGTCCTTGGTCTGGATATCGCGTCGATAGAGCCTGAGGAGATAGACCCACAGCTTAAATTCGAGGTCGAGGCGCTGATCGAAGAGCGGGAGCAGGCCCGTCGACGCAAGGACTACGTCCGGGCAGACGAAATCAGGGATCGTCTGCGCCAGAGAGGAATAATTCTCGAAGATACCCCGGAAGGCGTACGTTGGAAGAAAGAATAATTTTGAGAAGATTTTGTAACGAGTGGCCTAGGTTTGTTGTTTACAATGTTGCGTGAGGATCTATTCGATAAAGTATACGAGTCTCTCTACCCGATACTGTTCCGGATTGCCTATCGAATTACGGGCAGTAGAACGAAGGCGGAGGATCTCTGTCACGAGGCGTTCATCAAGTACTTGCAGCGAGAGGAACCTCTTCCTGACCTTGAGCAAACAAAGTACTGGTTGATACGCGTTCTCAAGAACGTCTCTCTGAACTATGAGAAGAAGAGAGCGAGGGAGAAACGGGCCTACGGACG
>JAGLQP010000576.1 GCA_023136785.1 Spirochaetales bacterium | reverse complement strand
CGATAGACCAGCACATCGAGCGTCTCGTGTCCGGGGAAGTTTCTCATTTGGACTGCGGAGAGGTTCGTTTTGTCAATGCTGCCGGGGAGGAGACAAATCGTCTGTTCATCAACGAGTCGAGTCTCGGTTTTTCCGCTGCTACCGCCGACGCGGTGAATAAGGCGTCAAAACACTTCCGGGGCAAACTCCCCTTCCTGATCGGTGTGGTCCGCTGTTTGAGCACCCTGAAGAACCCAAGCTTGAGGATATCCGTCGATGGAAAACTCGTCCATGAGGAACCTACCCTGCTGGTTGCGGTGAGCAATGGCAAGTATTTCGGCGGAGGCATGATGATCGCCCCCCATGCCGAGATAACCGACGGACTGCTCGACATCATCATCATTTCCGGGATGAGCAGGCTCACCCTGCTTCGAAAGATAAAACTGATCTACGCGGGACAGCACCTAGACGAACCGGAGGTCACCTCCCTGCGGGGAAAGACGGTGCACATCAGCAGCTCCGGTGAGGAGGTGCTGATGGAGATGGATGGGGAACAACCTGGAAAGCTGGCCGCGGAATACCGGGTATCGAAGACAACGATCCCCTTTATCTACTAGATCCTGGACCGCAGGTCAGCGCTCGCCGAGAAGATTGATCATGTATACTTCGATATACCGGGTGAAATAGTCCTTGCGCTTGATCCTGTCAAAGGACTTATTCGCCGCTAGTTTATCCGCCAGCGAGCGGATTCTACCTGCATCGGGAGGACTGACTCGAAACGTTCTTCGAATATTGCGCAGATAATCCCGAACCATAGCATTGACATCTTCCACCAAATTCGTTCTGGCTTGCGGATCGTAGAGCGGATTCCACTTCTCCATCAACTCTTTCAAGCTCTGCGGAATCGTTTTCTCGCTGCCTACGAATTCCAGCTTGAGATCATGCACGGACTTGCGGTAGGCAGCCAACTGCTTGCTCGATATGGGCCGAAGCGTGGTTGATCCCACAGCCTCCGCGGGTCGGGTGCTTGAAGGGGTGGCGGCGGAGGCAACTGTTGCCGCCGAATCTGTACCTGCCTCCGAGTGCTGTAGGGAAGCTTCCCGCTGTCCTGCCCGTTCTCTCGACCTTTTCCAGGTTTTCTTGATACCACGAAACAGCTTCCGAAAGAAATAAAACAATCCGCGAAATACTGTCAAACGTTTCCAGATGGGCACTCTGAGCTTCGCGTCATCGAACAGTTCTTTTCTGCTCAAAGCCAGGATCTTCGGCAATGGATGGAGCTGTTTCCGTTTTTCATCCAAGACTTGATCCATAGTTCTGGCCATATCGTAGCTGATCTTCCCCTGCTCCTTGGCCAGATAGAGCAGATTGTAGTTCAGGAGGGAGTATAGAAACGGGGCCCGGTTTTTCAGGGTTATATCTAAATCCCGCATAAACTCCTGCTCATCGGTCATGGCCAGAATCCGCCTGTTTTCCTTGAGCAACTTCTCCCACTCTTCTATGTAATAATCCTTTATTTCTCTGGACTGCTCGTGGAGCATCTTTACGAACAGAGGGATGATAAGATCCCTATGAATGTAGTACTCCTTGCCGTGCACGGTCTTTAGGCGAACCAGCTCGGGAAACGACTCATACCCCTCT
>JAGLQP010000575.1 GCA_023136785.1 Spirochaetales bacterium | reverse complement strand
ATTATACGATTGTACCGTGGTAGGAGGAGGGTCCCAGGCCAGGGTTATTTGTGCTTCACTCGTTATTTTCTTTTCAGACTTGCTATCATCTTGTAACGCTCCAAAGATGCCAGGATCATACATAGCACAGCCGGAAAAAACCACACCTATTAGTCCAACAACAGATAGCCAGGTAAAAACATATTTCAGAAATGCTTTTCTTGTTTTTTTTTGACATTGAGGTATTCCTTATTAATTTTGAATCGACAGGCTCGAACACCGTGTCTGACTCCATACCTCTTCTCGAAAACTCTATCTTTGTTGGAAGCCTGAGATCGGATCGAGAGACAGCCAACATCATTTTCCACCGTTGCGTTGTTTCGATCTGCTCCGGATCTGTCCAGCGGTCTATGCGTATCCCATGAATTTGAAGGATCTGTCTGAATGGTATTGAATCCAATATAGATACTACCCTGTCCTGGAGTTTTTCCTTCGGGAATGTTTGAGCAACATCCAAATCAGCATCATCTGAATAACGAAAGCTCCTTAGGTAGAATCTTAGATTGCAGCCCCCTTTCAGGACATAAAACCGTTTGTCGAGCTTACGCCCCAACTGATCAAGGAAGAGAAGATGAAACAACTCGACATATTGGATCGCAGTATATTCCTTCATAGAATATATAATACCTATAGTTGTCAAATATGTCAACTATAGGTATCATAAATATGTTCTAATTCTCTGGGGCGGCATCAACACACTCCCCGGGTCCGCTTGGACAAAGCTAATCTATGGCCGTTGTATATCCCACACCGGACGAGCTAAGATCAGAGCATCGTGAAGCCCATCCCCTATCTCGTCTGTGTGGCGGGTTTGAAGAACAGCGGCAAGACCACCGTGTGCACCGCGATCATCTCCGACCTGACTGCCCGGGGCTACAGCGTGGCCGCCCTCAAATCCAGTCATGTAGACCGGCTGACCCTGGACCACAGGGCCACCGATTCCTACGCCCTGGCCGAATCCGGAGCTTCATTTGTCTTGGTCCAGAGCCGGGAGAAAAGCCTGATTCTGGAACGAAGTACACGAACCTTTGAGGAGATGGTCCGTCGCGTTCCCGACACGGTTCAGTTCATCATCTCCGAAGGGGGAGAGGCGGAGGCCGCCGATGCCGCTGTGGTGTGCCTGACCGACACATCGAAGTGGGCCGAGACTCTGCGGGTGCGCCGCCTCTCCAGGGCGAAAATCCTCGGGCTGGCCGGACCCTTCGTCGGTCCCGAGTCCTCGAACGGACAAAATATCCATGGCTTTCCCGTATTCGATGTCCGGGATGCCGGAGGCAGGGAATCCCTGGTCGAGCTGATCGTGAAACGAGGGGGAACCCCTTAGCTACCTCTGCCCCCAGAAAGAGCTCAAGATGTGGCGCAGCTTGATCTCGAGGATCCGGTAGGAGTAGTGCTTCAGACAGAGGGCGTAGTTCCTTTCGGTCATCTCCTTGACCCGCTCCGGATTCTCCAGGATCTCCCGGGTCCTCCGCACGGTCTCGTCGGTGATAAAGTCGTCCATTTCGATTACCTCGAAACCCTTCGGTTTGATGTCGAAGAAGTAGATCGAGTAGTTGTTCACCAGGATCGGTCGTTTAAAGTAGAT
>JAGLQP010000574.1 GCA_023136785.1 Spirochaetales bacterium | reverse complement strand
TACGGCTCCGCTGAGCTGGTAGCGGTTGTAATCGAGAATGAAGGTCAGGTTTCCCAAACCGTACTTAGCGGCGCACATCGCCGCTTCCCAGACAATCCCCTCCTGGATTTCACCGTCTCCCAGAAGACAGAACACCCGGGCTTCGGATTTGCTCAGGCGCAGACCGAGGGCGCAACCCACCGCCACCGACGCCCCCAAGCCCAGGGGTCCGGAGGACATCTCCACACCGGGAAGCTTGAGCCGGTCCGGATGACCCTGAAGCCGGCTTCCCAGTTGCCGGAAAGCGGTCAGCTCTCCCCGGGGGAAAAAGCCTGCCCTGGATAGGGCGGCATAGTAGATGGGAGCGCAGTGTCCCTTCGAGACAAAGATCCGATCCCTGTCTTCCCAGGCGGGGTTCTCGGGATCGAGGCGAGCTTTGTAGAAGTAGAGCGCGGTGATCAGCTCCGCTGCGGAAAAAGAGCCTCCTGCGTGTCCCGATTTAGCGTCAAAGATCATCCTCAGGGCATCGAGGCGAAGCTCCCAGGCAATACGCTGCAAGGTTTCGTAGTCTGGTTTCATGGCAGGTTCGATGATTGTTTCAATCATACCTCCGATTAAAGGCTTGACAGCAGGTTCTTCCCTTGGTAGTATACCACAATCTGGTTAACCAATTAATGGTTAATCACGGAGCCAACCGTACCGAGGACAGAGAGATTTGTCAAGCGAGTCCGAAGTAACAGATCTGGATCTCTTTCAGGAAATCGCGGTAGAAAAACCCGCCGATCTGATCATCAAGCAGATACGCCGGCTCATCTCCTCCGGCCATCTGCAGCCGGGAATGCGGCTGCCTTCAGAGAGGGTACTGTCCGAACGCTTCGGGGTCGGTCGTGGTCACATTCGCGACGCGATCAAAAAACTCGAATTCTACGGCATCCTGAAAACCGAGCCGCAAATAGGAACGATTGTAGCCAGCCTGGGGGTCAAGGCTCTCGAGGGTCTGATCTCGAATATACTGGCCACGGAAACCAGGGATTTCGAATCTCTGATGGAGGTCCGTGCACTTCTTGAGGTTCATGCGGCCCGCCTGGCCGCCCAAAGAGCCAACGATCGGGAAATCGAGGAGATTTTCATCGCCTATGAGGATTTCCGCAAACAGGTCGACCAGGGCAACTCCGGGTTGGAGGAGGATCACCTCTTTCATCTCAAGATCGCCGAAGAATCCAAGAATACAGTTCTTCGCTCCCTGATTGGGCTGATCACTCCGGACATCATCACCATGAGCCGGAAGCATCAGGACATGCGGGCGGAGCGTTTTCAAACAACCCTACAGGAGCATAAACAGATTCTAGAGGGGATCCGATCTCGGGATCCCGAGCTGGCATCCCGGGCCATGTCCAAGCACATGGAGATGGCTCACAAGAGGCGGAAGATTCAGCCCCGGTGAATCCATTGGTCATGGAGAAAATACTCATGTGGAGTATTTCTAAATAAATTTTTATCAAAGGGAGGAACTCTTATGAAAAGAGCTTCAATTCTCATCCTGCTTCTCCTCATCCCTCTGGCGATGTTCGCCGCAGGTCAGACCGCGGAGCAGATGGCTACACTGCGCTTCTGGTACCACTTTGACGACCCGGAGAGCGCTGTCAC
>JAGLQP010000573.1 GCA_023136785.1 Spirochaetales bacterium | reverse complement strand
TCCATAGATGCGTACGTTTCATGTAATCCTCCTACTGCATCCTGTTCGGATGAATTTTTTCCCCCGCTACGCAGGGGTCCGTTCCTTGCTGTATATGCAGGCCACCAGGTGGCCCTCGCCGATATCTCGTAGCTCCGGTTCCTCTTCCACGCAGCTGGAATCCTTCCGGTCGCACTGTCCCGCATAGGGACATCCGGCTTCAATGCCAACAGTCGGCTCATTTTCTTGCATTTTTTCGCTCGGTTGTATGGTTCCGTGCAAAGTGGGACTGGCGGAGAACAGCTTGAGGGTGTAGGGATGGACGGGGCGATCCATGATCTGTTCGGTAGACCCGAGCTCGACAATTCGGCCTTTGTACATGACGGCGATCCGGTCGCTGAGGTAGGCAACCAGATTGAGGTCATGAGAGATGAACAGATAGGTGAGGGACAACCGGTCTTTCAAGTCCAGCAGAAGATTGATGATTTGAGCCTGAATGGAAACGTCGAGATTTGAAACCGGTTCGTCAAGAACGAGGAACTCCGGCTGCATGGTCAAAGCCCGGGCTACGACGATGCGCTGTTTTTGTCCTCCCGAAAACTCATGAGGATAGCGGGTTCGGTGGGACGGCGAAATTCCGACAAGCTCGAGCATCTCTTCGACGCGCCGAAGACGCTCTTTTTTTTGTACACCAAGATTGATCAGGCCTTCCTCGAGGCTGGCACCAATCCTCTGCTTCGGGTTGAGGGCGCTGTTGGGGTCCTGAAACACGATCTGCATGCGCCGACGGTAGCCCCGCAGGGCTTTCCCGGACAATCCTTCCAGCGCCTTACCCGCAAAACGCACTTCCCCGGAAGTGGGCGGATCCAAGTGGAGAATTGCTCGGGAGACCGTGGTTTTGCCACACCCCGATTCTCCGACAAGTCCGAAAATCGTATTTTTTTCAATATCGAAGCTGACCCGGTCCACGGCTCTGAAGGCGCTGTGCCTGCGGGCGACCAGGCTGCGGCCGTGAAACTCTTTTACCAAATTCCGTATCTCTACGAGTTGATCCATTTCTTTCCAATCATGTGACAGGCGGCTGTGTGTTCCTGAGTGTGGTCTACCGTAGCAGGAATTTCCTGCGAGCAGACTCTTTCAGCCAGTGGACAGCGGGGATGAAAGGCGCAGCCGCCGGGAATATGTTCGGCATCGGGTACCCGTCCCGGAATGGCCTTGAGACGATGACCCCGTTTTTCGGCGTCAGGGATGGAGAGAAGCAAGAGTTGAGTGTACGGGTGCAGCGGTTCGTTGAACAGTCGCTCCCTGGTTGCGGACTCGACGATCTTGCCGGCGTAGATCACCGACACCCGGTCGGATATCTCGTGAACTACCGCCAGATCGTGAGAGATGAACAGTACTCCCATGGAAAAACGGTCCCGCAGCTGCAAGATCAGTTTGAGGATTTGTAGCTGCAGAGTCACATCCAGGGCCGTGGTCGGTTCGTCTGCGATCAGGATCGAGGGGTCACAGCATATGGCCATGGCGATCATCATCCTTTGCTTCATTCCCCCGGACAGTTCGTGAGGATACCCTGAAAGAACCCGTCGCGTATTTGGAAGTCCTACCAGTTCGAGAAGCTCCTGAGCCCGCTCCGTTGCCTGGCTTCG
>JAGLQP010000572.1 GCA_023136785.1 Spirochaetales bacterium | reverse complement strand
TATTTTCTGTCCTGGAAGAGGATGCTCAAAGCCATCGCCATCTATCGGGACGGATCGAAACTCAGCCAGCCTCTGTCCTCCCTCAGCGCTTCCGGCGAGCGGTTGGCCGAACAGATCCTGGCCCTCCAGCGTCGTTGCGAGGGGAGCGCCGATCAGCTCGACGAGCAAGGCGCTCCCGCTTCGGAGGCGGAAACACCGGCTGTCCAGTCCCCGCCCACTCCCGTATCCGATTCCGAGCACAAACGCCGGTCTTTGCCCAGCCGTCGCAACGGCTACACCCAGAAAGCCAAGATCGGCGGGCACAGCCTGTTCCTGCGTTCCGGACACTATCCGGACGGGAGCCTCGGTGAGATCTTTTTGGACATGCATCGGGAAGGCGCCGCCTTCCGCAGCCTTCTCAACAGCTTCGCCATCGCCGTGTCGTTGGGTCTGCAGTACGGGGTTCCTCTGGAGGAGTACGTGGATGCTTTCGTGTTCACCCGTTTCGAGCCGAATGGGATCGTCCAGGGTCACGACAACATCAAGATCACGACCTCGGTTCTGGATTTCATCTTCCGCGATCTGGCCCTGGCCTATCTCAAGCGTACCGATCTGGTTCAGGTCAAACCGGACGATCTGATCGCCACCACGACCAACGGCACCCGGCAGCTCGAAGAGGCCGGAGGCAACGGAACGGGAGAGCCGGAGGAGCAGGCGCCGGAGCAGGCAGCCGGTGGAAACGGCGGCTCGGGCGAACCCGAGTCGCAGCCGGTGCCGGTCGGCGCGGTCAGTAACGAGGCTGCCGATGCCACTGTTCTGGACAGTGCGGCCGAAGCTCTGGATATGGCCCGCATGCAGGGCTACGAGGGGGACCCCTGTCCGGTCTGCGGACATCTCACCATGGTGAGAAACGGTACCTGCCTGAAGTGCTTGACCTGCGGTTCCACAACCGGCTGCTCGTGAGCGTTTTCTTATCTACCGGCAGTCTATCGAGTTGGATGAGCCCCGGCTCCCTTGGAGGAACCGGGGCCCGGTAAGCTCTTAAGTGCCCTCTTTGACCTGAACGATCTCATCAGCGACAAGACCGTGGGCCTCGCGGTGCACACTCTCCACAGCTTCCTTGCTGGGAGCTTCGGACAGGCAGAAAACACTGCCGTCCTCGGCATTGTACCAGTACTTCAGGTAGTTGACATCGTACTTTTGCTGGACCTCGAGGTCCTTTCGATGGGCCTCCGCAACGGCTTCCGCGGTTAGACCATCCACTCCTCGGTGGATATCCATAAATAGCGACATGGAAAACCTCCTATATATATTATTGTTTTAGTAATATATAGCTTGGACCTCGATTTGTCAAGGAGAAAGAAGTGTTCATCGAGTGTTGGCAACGGGTTTCACAATTCACGACTATTCTTTAGACTGACCGGCATGCCGGATAAGAGCGAACCTGTACTCCTGGCCTGGAGCAGCGGCAAGGACTGCACCCTGGCTCTTCGAGAAATCCTTGCTTCCGAAAACTACGAGGTTACCCTGCTTACCACGGTCACCGAGGGCTACGACCGGATCAGCATGCACGGCGTTCGAGAAGAGCTTCTGCGAACCCAAGCGGAGAGCCTCTCTCTACCGATCGATATCGTACCCATCCCCCAGAA
>JAGLQP010000571.1 GCA_023136785.1 Spirochaetales bacterium | reverse complement strand
GTGAGGACGGCGGTGGGCTCGTCGAAGACCAGGAACTCCGCCTCTCGAAAAAGCACCTTGATGATCTCGACCCGTTGCTGGATGCCCACGGGGATACTCTCGATGATGGCGTCGGGATCCACCTCGAGGCCGTACCTGGCAGAGATCTCCCTGACCTCGCGCCCGGCCTCCTTCATGTCCATGATCCCGGCGAATTTGATGGGCTCGACACCGAGCACGACGTTCTCGGTCACCGTGAACACCGGAACCAACATGAAGTGCTGATGCACCATGCCGATCCCCAGGCGTCTCGCATCGAGAGGGCTGCGGACCTGGACTTCCGAACCGCGAAAAAAAATACTCCCCGCGTCCGGATGCTCGAGACCGTAGAGGATTTTCATCAGCGTGGTTTTTCCGGCGCCGTTCTCGCCGACCACTGCATGGATCTCGTTTTTTTCGACGGAAAACTCCACCCTGTCGTTGGCCAGAACACCGTTCTCCGGATAGAGTTTGCTGATTCCCCGCATTTCGAGATAGGGCATCACCGCCACCTTGCTGTTTGTGCGCCCTGCCGCGGTCTGGCGAAGACGCCATTTGGCCGAAGCGGCGCACCCAGAGGAAAAGGAGTGCAGGTCGAGTTCCCGCACTCCGTACCCGTAGAGTTTTTAATTCTACCAGAACTTCGGAACTTCGAGAGATACCTCGCCGCGCCGAATTCTGTCCAGCATGACCGCCATCTGCTCACGCACCTCCGGAGGTACCGCATCCTCGTAGAGCGGATTAGTATCTACAAAATCCACATAGCCATCATTCACGCCTACGATCACCGCTTCGCCGTAGGGCAGTCGTCCCTCCACGGCCTCGACGACCCGTTCGAATACAGCCCGCTCCTGCCGCAGGGCGGCACAGCCGACGATGGTACCCGGAGCCAGCTCGTAGTGGTCGTCGTCGAGGTACAGGACATACTTTCCTCTGTCCTGAGCCGCTTGAATGACTCCCTGGTTGGCCCCACCGCAGGCGGTCATGATCACATCCACTCCGGCGTCGATCATACTGTTGGCCAGATCGCCCGCCTTGTTGGCGTCGTACCAGTTCCCGAGAACCCGGAAATCCACCTCTATTCTCGAGTCGACCTCTTTGGCTCCTTGGGTATAACCGGGCACAATCATCTCATCCATGGCCGGATACTGCTGGCCGACAATCATGCCGATCTTCAGATCCGGTGTGGCTCCTTCCATTCTGCTTTTCGTGATCAGTCCACCCAGGTACCCGACCACCGCCGCCTGCTCGACCTGATTGTACAGCAGGGTAAACATCTGGGGATGCCCGGGAAGGATGGCGTCCACGATGAGAAACTTCTGATCGGGAAAGGCCTCCGCGGCGGGCATGGCGATGAAGGGCATGGCGCCGTTGGAGGTGAGAATCAGCTCGTACTCCCGGGTTGCCGCCAGGGACATCATCTTTTCTTCCCATTCGCCCTGGTTGAACCCGGCCTCGAGAACCTTGATGCTCACGTGGTCGAACTCCGCCGCCGCTGCTTCAGCACCGACTACCATCTGTTCGTACAAGGGGCTTCCCGCCACTACACCGGGCACGAAGATGCCGATGTCGAAGGGCTCGGGTTTGGCCATAGCCTCCGCGGCGGGTTTCTCCTCCA
>JAGLQP010000570.1 GCA_023136785.1 Spirochaetales bacterium | reverse complement strand
GAGTACGGCTTTCCGGAGAGCCATGCGGCCAGCTTTGCCCTGATCGCCTACTGTACCGCCTGGATGAAGTGCCACTATCCGGCGGAGTTTACCTGTGCCCTGCTAAACGCCTGGCCCATGGGCTTCTACGCCCCCTCGACGATTGTAGAGGACGCCCGACGCCGGGGGGTGGAGGTTCGGCCCATCGATGTGCTGGCCAGTGATTGGCAGTGCACCCTGGAGGCTTGCGCAAAGGGTGGCGGTTGCCGCTGCCAGTTTGCCGTACGCATGGGGCTTCGCTTCGTCAAAGGCCTGGGGGAGGAGGATTGGCAGCGGATCCGAGATGTCCGCAGCAGAAGCGACGAGATGACAGTCCAGGATTTTGCCCTTCGCACGGGGATCGGCGAAGGAGCCCTGGCCGCGCTTTCCCAGTGCGGAGCCCTGGGTGCCCTTGCCGGGAATCGGCGGCAGGCCCTGTGGGAGGTTTCCGGGGCGGGGCGCTGGCGCGGAGCAGGGGAGCGGGGTGCACTCCCGCCAGCGGCGGATCGGAAGAATCAGCGACTGTCCGAGCCGTTGTTGAAAGGAGAGGAGATCATGCCGGGTTTCTCGATGCTGAACCAATTGGAGTCCATTGGCTGGGACTACCTGAGTACGGGACACAGCGTCCAGGGTCATCCCCTGGAACCTTTCAGGGAGGAGCTGAACCGCCAGGGTCTGCCCGATGCCCGGGGCTTGGCGGAGAAGCAGGACGGGGATCGGGTTTCCTACGCGGGTATGGTGATCTGCCGACAGAGGCCGATGACCGCCGGGGGAGTGGTGTTCATGACCCTGGAAGATGAGAGCGGCTTCGTCAACCTCGTTGTCTGGTCGAGCATTTTCGAGAAGTACCGCAAGGTCATCCTGCCCAGCTCCATGCTCGGGGTAAGCGGCAGCTTGCAGTCCAAGGATGGGGTGGTGCACCTGATCGTGGATCCCTGCTGGAAGCCCAAGCTTTCCCGTCTGCCCGCTTCTACGGCCAGCCGGGATTTTCATTGAGGCTGGTCCGGCTCGGCTGAACTGTTGGTTTCCTGATCATCAGCGGATTTCCGACCCGACTTTTTCCCTTGGCGGCGGAACGCCACTTCCAGGGTCATCCCCGGGTTAGCTCGATTTGTGGACAGAATTCCCATTTCCCGGGTGAAGAAGGCCAGGTTGAAATCGAGGAGCCAGACCTGTATCCCCGTCCCGAAGGTCAGGTAGCCCTGATTGAAACCGGCGCGCAGTTTCCATCTGTGGTACAGCTCGATCTCTACCCCGGCGTGCATCACACTGGCAGGTGGACGCTCTTCCATGGCAACGGTGACGATATCACTCAAGGACCAGTGGACAACCAGATCGGTCACCACCTTTGAATTTTCGAAATCAAAGTCATAGGCGAATCCGGAGCTGATGTCCATAGGAACAACATAGCCATCCACGGAAACTCCGCCGGTGGGAAATCTGCCGGTTTCCCTCAGTGAAACCAGCATGTCTCCGAAAGGATCCTGGATGTATTTGAAGCGGGTGCCCAGAAAATCCCGGACAGCCAGACCCCACCTCAGGCCTCCCCATTCCACGATCACTCCCAAGTCGATGGCCAGAGCGGAACCGTGCAGCGCGTCTTTCGAGTTCAAGGTCG
>JAGLQP010000057.1 GCA_023136785.1 Spirochaetales bacterium | reverse complement strand
ATGTTGGAGTAGATCTTGAGCATCTTCAAGATGATCCGGGAATTCTGCTGGGCCAACTGTTCGAACTCGGGAATGGTAAAGGCTATGGCAACGGAATTGGTGAGAACCTGGGCGGTCTCTTCCCGGGCGTAGCGTCCCAAGGCGGACCGGACGCCAAAAAACTCTCCCGTCTTTATCAGATCGTGGATCTCCTGACCGGTCTCGATATCCGTATAGTTGAGACTGACCTGTCCGCCTTTAAGGATGAAAATCTTATCGCTTATATCACCTTTGAAAAAGATGATCGAGTTTGCTTTGTACTGCATTGCCTTCGGCGACACGGGATTTCACTCCTCCACTACAAGACTACCCATCCAAGGGTAAATAATCAAGAACCTTCTTAAAACCGACAGCACGGCGGACCCTCTCCAGCAACCCCGCCGGGTCCCCTTTAACGCACATCTTTCGTCCTTGTACCGTTACAGTAGTGTAGTCGCATTCCCTGCGACGAAAGAGCTGTTCGTACTTCGCATCCCCGTAGATGGGGGTGCCTTCCTGAACCATCAGCTCGATATCTTCCATGCGTGCCGATACGAGGGCTTCATAGGGGTCACTTTCTCTCGGCCGGATACAGAGCATGTCCGCATACTTGCCCTCTTCCAGACTTCCAATCTTGTCCTGCATCCAAAAAGCCCTGGCCGGATGTACCGTCACCATCTTGACCAAGGTTTCGCCGTCCAGCTCCTCCCCATACATGCGCCAATACACATAACGGGCGAAACGGATCTCTTCCAGCAGGTTCACCGCACCGGTGGCCGTGGAGTCGGTTCCGATGCAGACATTGACCCCTTCGGCGATCATCTTTTGGATCTTGCAGGTAACGTTGAACATAAAGATGTTCGAGGCGGGACACCAGGCAACACTGGCTCCGGCTCTCTGAACCCGCTGTATATCTTGATCGCTGAAACCAATGCAGTGAATCAGCACGTCGTGATCATCCAGACAGTTCAGCTTTTCCAGTATGTCCACTCCGGATTGGGATTCCTTATCGAAACCTTCCTCCAGGTGAGTGATGAAAGGATACCCCCGTTCCACCGCTCTGTTATGCTCGATCTCGATCCCATCACCCCAATTCAGATCGAAGGAAGAACACTCGTGAGCCAGGGTGTAGTTGTTTATCACCCGTATAGGCAGCAGAGGGATCAGGGGTTCGTTAAACTCGTGGGGGAAGTGGTCATTCACGGTCACCACTCCCGAGAAAAGATTCTTATAAGCCGACAGGAGGTACATCTGCTCTACGGAGATTTTCGCCCGCTCCTCCAAGACCGGAGAACTGCGCAGGTCCCTCTCCCAGTACGACCAGTTCAGGTAGTAATCCCCGTTTTGAGGACCGATACGGGGGAGGTAATCCCCCCTTAGATGATCATGAACATTGATCAAAGCCGGGTAGCAAAAGGTGCCGGCCTCGAGTTCCACATTGAATTTGGCGGCATCCTGCAACGACTTGATGCGATTTTTCTCGACTTTTAATCTACCGTTGCGGATGATTTCAGCAGGAGTCACGATTGTCATGCCGCTTAAAGAGTAGGTAGGAAGCATCGATGTTCCTTTCTTCCCTTTATTATCGCCACGCAGGAGTATACCATTCAGGATTAAATTATTGAAATAATCAGCAAAATGTGGCATTGCAGATACGGAGGCACCACCTCCTTTAGCAATGATTGCGAAGCTGGGAAAACAATTCAGCGAGGCCTTTGGACGCTTTCTCTACGCCGCCGGTTTCCTTCTGAACCTTATCAAAGAGTCTGCTCTGTTCCTCCGACGCCGGCAGGTCGGGTTCAGAGTGTTGGTGATGCAGCTGCTGTTCACGGCTGTTGAGGCGATGGGAATCATCGCTCTGATCTCCCTCGGCCTGGGAGCGGTGATCGTGGTACAGGGTATCTCCATCCTCCCGAAGTTCGGCCAGGGGAAGCTGATCTATACGATTTTGCTTATCGTCATCACCCGAGAGCTGGGACCTCTGCTCACAGCCTTCGTAATCATCGCCCGCTCAGGCACGGCTATCGCAACCGAATTGGGGAATATGGTGATCTCTCACGAGATCGAGGCCTACGTTTCCGTGGGAATCAATCCGATCTCCTACCTGGCTGTACCCCGATTCCTCGGGGTTACAATTTCGATGGTCCTGCTGACGATCTATTTCAACTTCTTCGGGCTGTTCGGATCTTATGTGGTCACCCAGTTTATAAACCCCATTCAACTTCAGGATTATTTTCAAAACCTGCTTAGTGTCATGACCGTTGCAGATATCGTGTCTTCCCTGCTCAAGGCGCTGGTCTTTGGGATTCTTATCTCTTTCACAGCCATCTACCAGGGTTTTAACGTGCGGGTGTCCACAACGGAAATTCCCCAGGTGGCGATCAAGGCTGTAGGCCAGGGTTTCGTTCTCTGCATCCTCGCCGATGCGGTCATCACCCTGATCTACTACGTCTGAGGGCTCATGGAATCGTTGATCGAGTTACAAAGAGTCACTGTGCAGGCTCAGGAGCACATCAGCCTGGACAACGCCAGCGTGGTCATTCCCGGCAACCGAAGTACGGCGATCATGGGTCCTTCGGGCAGCGGTAAGAGCATGCTGTTGAAAGTTGCGGCGGCGATCATTCCTCCGGACAGCGGCAGAGTCCTTTTGCACGGGAAGAACCTGCAGCGCCTCTCACAAAGGGAGCTGCTCGAGTTTCGGCGCACCAGCGGTTTCATGTTCCAGGACGCTGCGCTTTGGGCCAATAAAACGATTTTTGAAAACCTGGCGCTGCCGATCCAATTCCATTTCCCGAACCGTAGTCCAGAAGAGATAGAGAGACGAATCCGTAAGCTCCTGCAACCCATGAATCTGCTGGATTCCCTAAAATTGAGGCCGGCCGCTCTTTCCGAGGGTGAGCAGAAAATCGTTTCCTTCCTGCGGGCGATCGTACTGGAACCGGTAATTCTGTTTCTCGACGAGCCCACCCCTTCGATCGACCACCAACTCCTCGAGAAAATGCTGGGGATGATCCGAGGGCTGAAGGACAGAGGCTGCACGATCATCGCCGTCACCCACGATGCGCACCTAACCTCCATGATCGCCAACCATCTGGTGATTCTGAAAGGTGGCCGCATTCTCGAAGCCGCCGATATTTCGGAAGTACGCAGAAGCGCGAACCGTGAAGTGATAGAAATCCTCACTCAGGTCTTGAGCGAAGCGGCCACCTATGATACGGATATACTCGATCTGCTACAGGAATAGGCGATGTATTGGGAAAAAGAAATTGAAACCATGGGCCGTTCGGACCTGGCCAGTCTGCAGCTGGATCGTTTGAACCATAGTTTGGAGCAAGCCCGGCGATCTCCCTTCTACGGGAAGCGTTTCGCCTACAAGGCGCCGAGCCACCTGGCCGGCCTCGGCGATCTGACAACCCTTCCCTTCACCACCAAGGATGATCTTCGAAACGCCTTTCCCTACGGTTTCCTCACCGTTGATCTGAAGGAGGTGGTCCGCCTGCACTCCTCTTCCGGCACGACTGGGAATCCAACGGTGGTATTCCATACCGCCGGAGACATCGGCCAATGGGGAAACCTGATTGCCCGCTGCATGTATACCACAGGAGTACGGAAGCACGACGTGTTCCAAAATATGATGGGTTACGGCCTGTTTACAGGTGGTCTGGGGTTCCACTACGGGGCGGAAAAACTCGGGGTTATGACCATCCCGATAGGTCCCGGGAACAGCAAGCGACAGATCTGGTTTCTCCAGAATCTCGAGACTACTGTCGTACACATTTTGCCCAGCTACGCCCTGCGCTTGTACAAATTCTTTGAGGAGCTCGCCATCGATCCGAGGGAAGACCTGGCCTTGCGCATCGCTTTTGTCGGTGCCGAGCCCCACAGTGAAGAGATCCGCAAGAAAATCGAAGACCTCTACAATATTAAAGTCTACAACTCCTATGGGCTGTCGGAGATGTGCGGGCCCGGAGTGGCTTTCGAATGCGAATGTCAGGAGGGTCTGCATATCTGGGAGGATCACTTCTATCCGGAAATCGTCGATCCGGCAAGCGAAGAGGTGCTTCCGGAGGGTGAACCGGGCGAGCTGGTACTGACCACTCTCACCAGGGAGGCGATGCCACTGGTCCGCTATCGGACCCGTGATCTGACCCGTTTCTTGCCCGGAAACTGCCCGTGCGGAAGAACCCATCGCCGGATCGACCGCATCACCGGAAGAAGCGACGACATGCTGATCATCAACGGGGTCAACATTTTCCCGATCCAGATCGAAAAGACCCTGATGGCGATCCCTGAGATCGGGCACAACTATCTCATCGAGATCCGCAAAGAGAACTTCATGGACAGGCTTCAGGTGCATGTGGAGATCAACGAAGAAGTGTTTCACGGTACCCTGGCAGAACTGGAAAAACTTCAGGAAAACGCAGTTGCGGCGTTGCGCGCCGAGTTGGGCGTGACACCCAGCGTGAAGCTGGTAGAGCCATCCAGCCTGCCCGTATCCGAGGGCAAAGCACAGCGGGTCTACGACTACAGAAACGAAGCCGAAGCGGAGGGGTGATATGGGAGTGCAGTTGTCGGTATTTCTCGAAAACAAGCCCGGGAAATTGGAGACCATCACCAAGATCCTGGCCGAGGCGGGCATCAACATTCGTGGTATCTCGATGGCCAGTGAGGGGGAGTTCGGCGTGCTCAAGATGCTGGTGAACGACCCCGGCAAAGCTCATCAAGTGTTGAAGGCCCACCACTTCACCGTCTCCGAGAGAAACGTTGTGGTGGCGATAATCGCAGATCGCCCAGGGGCCCTGCACAACCTGCTGCTCACCCTCTCCTCCCAAAAGATCAACATCGAGGACTGCTACGGGATCGTGCTCGAGGAGGGTGGACAGGCTGCGATTGTTCTCGATACGGAGCAGTTTCCCGAAGCGGAAAAAGTATTACAGGATAATCAGATCTGGCTTCTATCTGATGGCGAGCTCTATTCTCTTTAATAGGACGGGAGATTATCCTTTTCGTTTAGTCCACCAGGTCTCGATTCTATCGAATGCCTCGTTGATCTCCTCCCGGGTGAAACAGTAGCTCATCCGGATATGTCCTTCCCCGGTAGGACCAAAGGCACTTCTCGGAACGGTAACCACACCGGACTCCCTGAGGAGACGAACGCTGAAATCCACCGAGTTTTGCATTTCTTCAGGTAGTATCTTCGGAAAGATGTAGTAAGCCCCCTGGGGTCTCTGGTAGGAGAAGAGGTCCGACAACCGATCCAGACGGGCACAGATGATCTCCCGTCTGTGCTTCATCTCCTCGACCATCTGGAGAGTCGGGTCATAGCTCTCCTCGAGGGCGATCAGAGAAGCCACCTGGGAGATCGTCGGTGCGCAGATGACGAAGGAATCCTGGACCTTGAGCATCTGATTGGTAATCCCCTCCTCCGCCAGGATCCAGCCGACCCGCCAACCTGTCATGGCGAACTCCTTGGAAAAGCTGGCGCAGACAATAACATTCTTCCGAATCTCCGGAATGGAGAGCAAGTGAAACAGATCGAGGTCATCGTAGACGTATACTTCGTAGGGATCGTCGGTGATTACGAACAGGTCGTGCTCCAGGACAAGCTCCGCGATGGACCGAAGCTCCCCTTCCCCGACCACGCTCCCCGTAGGATTGGCGGGATTGACGAGAACTAAGGCTTTTGTATTTTCCGTCGCGGCTCGCCTGTAGGCATCGATATCCACCCTCCAGCCTTGTTCCTCCAGCAGTGGAACCGCTACGGGCACGCCACCGGCAAGGTACACCTGTTCGTAGTGGGAAGAGAACCCGGGCGAGGCGATCAGCACTTCATCCCCGGGCTCGATAACGGTCATCCAGGCCATCATCAGTGCCTGCATTCCTCCGGCGGTTATGATGATCTCTTTCTGGGGATCGACCTCCACCCCTTTTTGTGCTTTCAGTCGCTCAGCTATTTTATCTCTTAGCCCGGGCAGCCCCGGAGGAGGGGCATACTTGCCAATCGTCGGATTGGAGAGCAGCTCCTAGGCGATACGCTTTCGAATGTGGAGGGGGGTTTCAAAGGAGGGCAGTCCCCAGGCCAGATTTACGGTATTCGGAGTCTCCATGGCCAGCAGGGACATCTCCTTGATGGCGGACACGGCCATTCCTTGGACGCGCCGGGAGATCTTCTCCGTGGCGAAGGTTTTACCAACTTTTTCAAATACCGAATCCTTAGCCGGCATCGGCGGACCTCCTGAAAATATAGTTACAGCGTGCGGTTATCCACAACACGGCGCGCCTTGGCGCCGCTGTCCCGCAGCAGCGAGCGGGGTTCGACCAGGGTGACCTTGGCTTCCACCCCGAGTACCACCTCTATCTTACGGGTGATCGTATCCCGTAACCGCTCGAGGTTCTTCAGCTCATCAAAGGCGGGGAAACTCTCCAAGATCTCTACCTGCACCTCCATCGTATCGTTGCCCTCCTGTCTATCGAGAATGATCCGATAATGGGGAGCGGTTCCTTCGACCTCGAGCAGGATCTCCTCGATCTGCGAGGGAAAGACCTTCTGCCCTTTAATGAAGATCAGGTCGTCGGTCCGGCCCGTGACCCGATGCATTCTGCGCAAGGTCCGCCCGCAGGCGCAGGGCTCTTCGATCAGAGAGCTGATGTCTCCGGTCCGGTAGCGGACCAGGGGGAAACCCTCCTTGGTTATAGTTGTGAAGACCAGCTCCCCCTCCTGAGCGAGAGGCAGGGGATCCAGGGTCTTCGGATCGATCACCTCCACGATGAAGTGGTCTTCGTTGACATGCATACCCTGTTTGTGCTCGCACTCCCCGGCCACGCCGGGACCGATCACTTCGGTCAGTCCGTAATTGTCGAGGGCGGCAATGTGCAGTCCCGCCTCCAGCTGGGCACGGAGATTCTCGCTCCACGGCTCGGCACCGAACAGCCCGACCCTCAAGTTCAGGCTCTCCGCATGGATCTGCAGCTCCTCCAGGGTCGAGGCGATGTTCACGGCGTAGCTGGGAGCGCAGATCAGGACCGTGGTTTTAAAATCCCTCATAATCATGATCTGCTTCTCAGCGGTGGAGGTCGACGAGGGGATCACCGAAGCTCCGATCTGTTCCGCTCCCTGATGGAAGCCGAACCCTCCCGTGAACAGATTGAAGGGAAAGGCGATTTGCACCACATCGTGATCGGTGACACCCGCAGCCGCGAGCAGCCGGGCGGTACAGTCCGTCCAGTGGCGCAGATCGTTTTTCGTATACCCGACAATGATGGGTTTTCCTGTAGTCCCAGAGGTGGAGTGAATACGAAGGATATCCCGCAGGGGCACGGCAAACATGTCGTAGGGATAGCTCTTTCGCAGGTCTTCCTTGGTGGTAAAGGGAAGCTGAGCCAGATCCTGGATGCTCTTGATTTTTTCGATATTGACTGCGTTGAAATCAAAGCTCTGCTTGTAGAACGATACATAGCGGTAAACCCGGTAGAGGGTGGACTGCAAACGTTCCACCTGAAGCTGTTCCAGCTCCTCCCGCGGTAGGGTTTCGTAGTTCTGATCCAGTATCATATTCAGCTTAACTCCTCGATCCTCTTGTAGTCCTTTCCCAGGTAGGCTCTCTGCACGTCATGGTTATCCAGGAGCTCCTGAGAAGTTCCGGAAAGTACGATCTGCCCGGTTTCGAGCACATAGCCCCGGTCGGCAATGTCGAGGGAGGCTCGGGCGTTCTGTTCCACCAGAAGAACGGTCTTGCCGAGCTCGGGCAGTCTGGCGATGGTGGTGAATATCTTTTCCACGAGCAGAGGAGCCAATCCCATCGAGGGTTCATCCATCATGATTAGATTCGGACCCGCCATGAGGGCCCTGCCGATCGCCACCATCTGCTGTTCCCCTCCGGAGAGTGTGCCGGCCAGCTGATCCTGCCGCTCGTGCAGAACGGGGAACAGCTCGTAAATCTCCTCAAGTCGCTCCTTCACCTCGCGGCGTTTCCCCCTTCGAGCGAGTAGATACGCTCCGAGGGTAAGATTGTCCTTGATTGACAAGGTATCGAACAGTTGCCGTCCCTCCGGTACGAGCACACAGCCCCGGTTGACAATTTCCTCCATTGCGACGGTGCTGATACTTTGATCTTCGAAGTGAATCGAGCCGGCCCGCGCCTTGAGTATCCCGGAAATCGTCTTCAGCAGAGTCGTTTTTCCGGCACCGTTTGCTCCGATCATGATCACGATCTCCCCCGGAGACACGTGGAGAGAAATCCCTTTCAGCACCCGAAGCTTTCCGTAGCCCGCTTCGAGGTTTCGTATCTTAAGCATGGTCCCCACCCAGGTAGATCCGAATCACTTCGGGATCGCGTTGAATCTCTTCGGGCCTACCCTCGGCCACTTTGCTTCCGTAGTTGAGAACCACGATCTCGTCGGAGATGTCCATGACCAGGGACATATCATGCTCGACGAGCAGGACCGTGATCCCCCACTTGCGAATCTTCAGAACAAGGTCGGCCATCCCCTTCGTCTCATAGATGTTGAGACCCGCCGCCGGTTCGTCCAAAAGCAGGAGCAAAGGTTCGGTGGCCAAAGCCCTGGCGATCTCCAGCCTGCGCTGTTTCCCGAAGGGCAGGTTCGAGGCCAACTCCTCCGCTTCATCCGCTATCCCGAGGGAATCGAGAAGCTCGAAGGAGCGTTCCCGGATCCCCCTCTCCTCTTTCCAGGTCCAGGGCAGGTTCAAGACCCCGGACAGAAATCCGGCTTTAGTACGGGGATGACGACCCACCATCACATTCTCCAAAACCGTCATGCGGGAAAAGAGTTTTGTGGTTTGAAAGGTCCGACAGATACCCAGCTCCGC
>JAGLQP010000569.1 GCA_023136785.1 Spirochaetales bacterium | reverse complement strand
GTACCCCTTCCGATCTATCGGTTCGCCACGGAAAAGAATCTCTCCCCCTGCAGGCTCGAGAAGCCCGTTGAGGAGTTTCAACAGGGTGGTCTTGCCGCTGCCATTCGGCCCGGCAACGGCATGGATCTGTCCTTCCTCAAGGTCGAGGGCTGAGATCTCCACGGCGGTTTGGCTGCCGTAGGCGTAGCCCAGGTCGCGCAGACGGAACAGCGGGATGTTCTTATCGCTCATATCGTACCATCCCGTGCAGGGCAAGATTGACCAGGAAGGCCAGGACGAGCAGGATGACCCCTAAAGCTAATCCCAGCTCGAACTCTCCTTTGCTCGTTTCCAGGGCAATGGCCGTGGTGACGGTCCGGGTATACCAGCGGATATTCCCGCCAAGCATCATGGACACTCCGACTTCCCCGATGACCCTGCCGAAGCCGGCCAGGAGTGCGGAGATGATGGCAACCCTTGCTTCCCGCAGGGTCATCCAAAAAACCTGCCTCTGGGAAGCGCCCAGTGTGATCAGCGTTTCCGGAAGCCGCAGATCGGTCTTGCTGAGGGCGCTGTGGACCATGGAGGCGATGATCGGAAAACAGAGTATGGTCTGACCGACGATCACCGCCTGCGGCCGGAACAGCCAGCCCAGTCCTCCAAGGGGACCGGAACGAGAGAGAAAGGAGTAGACCAAGAGACCTACCACCACGGTAGGCAGGGCCATCAAGGTGTTGAGCGCGGCGATGACCAGTTTCCTGGCCCGAAACTTCCTGAAGCCTAGAACGAAACCGAGGGGCAAACTGAACAGGGCGGCGATGGTTACCGAGGACAGGGAGAACTTGAGGGAAGTCAGGGTGATGTAGTAGACCTCCCGGTCGCCGCTAACAAGCAGCTTGCCTGCCTGTACGAGGGAATCAATCACGCCGCCTGCTCTCCGACCCTATTTCAGCGCATCGGGATAGAACAGAACTTGTCCTTCCCTCTGGACGGCGCCAATGATGTTCTGTCCCTCCGGGGAGGTGATCCAGGCGATGAAACGCATAGCCCCGTTGTAGTTCACATGGGGATGTTTCGCCGGATTGACCGCGATGATGCCGTACGGATTGAACAACTTCGGATCACCCTCCACCAGTACCTCAAGGGCGATCTTGCTCTTCATGGAGAGGTAGGTTCCCCGGTCGGCCAGAGTGTAGGCCTGCATGTCATCGCTCATGGTGATCACCGCTCCCATGCCCTGGCCTACATCCCTATACCATCTGCCCTTCGGCGAAAGACCCGCCTGTTTCCACAGGGCTTTCTCCTTCTTGTGGGTTCCCGAATCGTCTCCCCGAGAAATGAAGGACACCCGGCGGTTGGCGATAGCCTTGAGAGCTTCAGCAGCATTGCCCATGTCCCGCACTCCCGCCGGATCTCGGGAGGGTCCCAGGATGATGAAATCGTTGTGCATCACATCCCGGCGATCCACCCCGTGACCTGCCGCCACAAAGGCGTCCTCCGAAGCCCGGGCGTGAACCAAGACCAAATCCACGTCTCCGGTTTCGCCCAGCTTGAGGGCCTGGCCGGTTCCCACGGCGATCACATCCACCTTGAGCCCGGTCCTGTCCTCGAACGGGGGAATCAGCTCGGCAAGCAGCCCGCTGTTCTCGGTGCTGGTG
>JAGLQP010000568.1 GCA_023136785.1 Spirochaetales bacterium | reverse complement strand
GTTCGAAGACGAACTAGACGAGGACGATGACGATTTTGACGAATAGATCAACTCGTTATCAAACCATAATTTTTCCAATTCATAAAACTCCCGATGTTCCTGATCCATCAGATGAACCACAAAGCGTCCACAATCGATAAGCACCCATCCGGCTTCCCGATTGAACAGCTTCCGGCGTGTTAGAGGGGTAATAGATTTCTCAAGCAAGAACTCATTCAGCAGCCGAAGCAGCCCTTTCAAATGGGCTGTACTACGAACCGTGGATATAATGAAATAATCGGTCCAGTCGCTCATCTCTCCGATATAAAGGGCGATGACTTCCTCAGCTCTGTGGTCCTCTAGGATTCGAGCTATGTTTAAAACATCATTCCTTACAGTATCTTCCATCAAAATCCGTTCCTAAAATTATCGTTACATCTATGCTTAAATCGCCGTCCTCCTCCAACCGAGAGTACACGCGTTGACATTGAATAAGCTCGGCAATCCGCTCGGCCGCAGCCATCCTGCCCTTTCGATCAAGAACCACTGTTTTCTGGTAGTCCGAGTTATCGGCATTGGCAACGGACACCACATCGTAGCCAAAACTCTGAAAAACATTTGCCGCCCGGCGAGCCAGCCCGCCGACGCTGGTCCCGTTAAGAACCTCTATGGCAACAGTCAACTCCTCCTCCATGAAGGGCTCCTGGCTGGAAATGATGTCTTCGGTCTGTTTTACGATCTCTTTGAGAAGTTGACCGTCAAAATGGGGAAACAGAAGCTCCTTGCCGTCTACAACCCGGGTACTTCCCAGAACCCGTTGAAAGATGATCTTCTCATTATCCAACTTCCTCATCTCGGCGATAAAAGAGATCAAAGCACGCGGGCTCAGATTGGTCGACATATTTCGTCTGAATGTCGCAAAGAGATTTTTCTTTGTCAACAGATCGCTCTCGGCGATTTTTTTCAACAACGATTGGAGGAACCTTTGTTTGCGTCCCACCCTATCGACATCGTTTTCCATCTCCTCCCGATAGGAAATAAAGTCGCGAATCTTGTCACCGTCCAGAACAACACTTCCGGAAGGAAGGAGCACTCGCCGTCCCTCGACGGTGATATCTACCGGATTGGGGATGAAAAGCTCCAGTCCGCCAAGAAAATCTACCTGGTTCCTCACCTCCCGGTCCTGCAGATCGATGTAAAAGGGAATGTCGATGGCAACGAGCTCTTCGATCTTGGCGATCAGGGGATCTATATCCTCTCGGTTATACAGTACATCGATCCTGTCGACTTTCTTCAGCGACTCGATGATCATACCAACATTACCCGGAATATAGACGATTGCCGCCCGGTTGGTATCCGGATCGTAGAGGAGAATTTCGAAAAAGCGATACTCCTGATCTCCGCTCAGACAAAAAAGCACGGCCACGGGATCCCCCCGTTTGAGCGTCTCCGTAAACAGGTCTGTACGCAGTTGAAAATAGCCAAAAACTCCGGCGGACAGGATAATGACGACGATCAATATGAGAAGAAGGATACTCTTATCCCACTTTCGTTTTCTTCTTAGCATTGCCTCAGTAATTCCTCGTATAGATCTCGGGCCAGCTCGGCGATCGGCCTGTCTCTAACTTTTAAGAATTTGAAAATCTCTTCCAGCACCAAGACCATCAT
>JAGLQP010000567.1 GCA_023136785.1 Spirochaetales bacterium | reverse complement strand
GCCGCGCCCAGGGGTACCAGAATCCACCAGGAAAGCCGTTCTTTGAAGAGAAGGACCGCAAAGAGGATGGCGAACACGGGATAGACGTACAGGTATATCGTAGCGGTAAGCAGCCCGATTAAGTCGATCGTCCAGAAGAAGAAGGTGATGACTACCGCCCCTGCCATTCCGCGCATCAGGAGCAGGGGCCAGTTGTTGAAGCGGATCTTCTCCTTCCTGATGAGCATCCAGGCCAGGATGAGCACAACGGTGAAGAGGCTGCGGTAAAAGGTCTTGGTCCAGGAGCTGACCGAAGGTCCGAGATAGCGGACCAGGGACTGCATTACCGCCAGGCCGAGCACCGACAGCAGCATGGTCAGCTCGCCGGAGAGCGGTTTACTCGAGGAGTGTGACATGATCACAACACCGTGTTCTGTATCTTTGCGGCGATCCGGTTGGCCTTCTCGGTGAGCTCCGCCTCATCCACGCCGGTCAACTTTCCTCGCTCTACCACCACCCTGCCGTTGATGATCGTGCACTCGCTCTGGTGGTTGACCCCGGCGAACAGCAGGGCGGCCAGGGGGTCGGACAGAGAGCCGGCGTATTCCAGTTTGTGCACATCGAACAACACCAGATCAGCGCCCCAGCCCTCCTCGATCTTCCCGAGCTTGGAGAAGTTCAGAACCTTGGTGCCATTGTGGGTGGCCAGAGCAAAAACCTGAGGGACGGTGATGGCATCCGCACCGTAGCGGACCCGCTGCAAAAACAGAGCCTGGCGCATCTCGCCGAGGAAGTCCGAGGCGTCGTTGGAGGCCGAGCCGTCCACGGCCAGAGACACGGTGATCCCTTTTTCAAGCATCTCCTTGATCCGGGCGATTCCGCTTCCCAGCCGCATGTTCGAGGAGGGGCAGTGGCAGACAGCCGTTCCAGTCTGGCGCAGCACCTCGATCTCCTCGTCTGTGAAGAAGATGCCGTGGGCGTAGGAAACGTCTTCTCCGACAAACTCCCACTCCTCCATCAACTTCAGCGGCCGTTTCCCGTACGTGTGCAGGCAGTACTCATCCTCGTCTTTGGTTTCAGCCAGATGGGTGTGCAGCCGTACCCCGTGGGAGCGGGCCAGCCGGGCTGTTTCCATCATCAGCTCTTTGCTCACCGAAAAGGGGCTGCAGGGAGCCAGGACCACCTTGCGCAGGGCGAGCGGGCTGGAATCGTGGTACTGCTCGATCACCCGCCGGCTGTCCTCCAGGATTTCAACCTCGGTCTGCACGACCGAGTCCGGGGGCAGCCCGCCGTCCTTCTTGCCCAGGCTCATCGAGCCCCGGGTAGGGACAAAGCGCATGCCGATCCGATCGGCCGCTTCGAACTGCAATCCCATCAGGTCGGCGGAAAAACCGCGGGGGTAGAGGTAGTGATGGTCCGTGGTGCAGGTACAGCCGGTCTTGGCCAGCTCCCCCATGGCTACCTGGGAGGAGACCAGAACCGCCTCCTCATCGATGTGCTTCCACACCTCGTATAGATAGACGAGCCACTTGAACAGTTTGGCGTTCTGCACCGCCGGAACGTTGCGGGTCAGGATCTGGTAGAAGTGGTGGTGGGTGTTCACAAAGCCGGGAATCACCACACAGCGGGAGGCGTCGATGATATGCACGGTTCGAGAACCCTGGCTGTCGG
>JAGLQP010000566.1 GCA_023136785.1 Spirochaetales bacterium | reverse complement strand
TTCATGGAGGCGATCCTGAACTCCTCTTTCGACTGGAACGGCATTCGCGAGCCCTACATCCTGGCCACGGAGAATGACAGTCTCAACGGCGTGTCCATGCTGTTCGGATATCTGCTTACGGGCACCGCTCAGATCTTCGCCGATGTTCGGACCTACTGGAGTGCCGAGGCGATCAAGCGGGTCACCGGGACCGCTCCCAAGGGACTGGCAGAAGGAGGAATCATCCACTTGATCAACTCCGGACCCGCCGCCCTGGACGGAACCGGACAGATGAGCCGGGATGGTAAACCCGTGATCAAGCCTTTCTGGGAGATCACCCCCGAGGAGGTGAAGCGATGCCTCGAGGTCACCGAGTGGCGGCCCGCCGACGTGGGCTACTTCCGGGGTGGCGGGTATTCCACCGACTTTCTGACCAAGGGAGGTATGCCCGTGACCATGTCCCGGATCAACCTGGTAAGAAGCTTGGGACCGGTTTTACAGATCGCCGAAGGTCATACAGCCGAGCTGCCCGACAAGGTCCATGACGCCCTGGACGCCCGCACCAGTCCGACCTGGCCGACTACCTGGTTCGTTCCCAGACTTACCGGCAAGGGACCCTTTACCGATGTGTATTCGGTGATGGCCAACTGGGGGGCGAACCATGGAGCCGTCAGCTACGGACACATCGGAGCAGAGCTGATCACGCTGGCTTCGATGCTGCGAATACCCGTATGCATGCACAACGTGGACACCATCTACCGTCCCAGCGCCTGGTCCGCCTTCGGCATGGATCCTGAAGGCGCGGATTACCGGGCCTGCAAGAATTTCGGGCCGCTGTACGGTTAGATGATGGGTTCCCGGTGATCCTAAATATCATTTTGAAGAAGGGTGTGGTGAAGGACTAGACTCGAAAGGAGAAACCGTCATGGAGTTTGAAAAGTTGATTCAGGCGCGATACAGCGTCCGTGCTTATAAGCGGGATCCGATCCCGGATCAGGTATTGGTAAAAGTACTCGAGGCCGCCCGCCTGGCTCCCACAGCCGCCAATCGTCAGCCTTTCAGGATCCTGGTCGTGCACACCGACGGCCGGGAGGAGGAGCTGAAGCGCATCTACGGACGGGATTGGTTCGTCCAGCCCCCTCTCGTGATCGCCCTGTGCGGCCTTACCGACAAATGCTGGGTGCGGGCCGACGGAAAGAGCTTCTGCGATATAGATGCTGCGATTGTCATGGACCATCTGATCCTGGCAGCGGCCGATCAGGGCTTGGGGAGCTGCTGGATCGGGGCCTTTGACGCCCAAGCGGCCCGGCAGATCCTGAAGCTGCCCGATTCGGTCGAACCGATTGCCTTTACCCCCCTTGGATATCCCACAGATAAGCCGAGAGAAAAAAAGCGCAAACCTATCGTAAAACTGGTGCAGTACGAGAGCTGGAGCTGATGTACGTGAACGCTTGAGGATCCTGCCTCAGAAATCCAACAGCTCTACTTCGAAGATCAGGAATTCATTCGGCGGGATGACTCCCATGTAGCCCCGATCCCCATAGGCCAGCTCCGGAGGAATGATCAAGGTCCGTTTCTCTCCCTTTCTCATACTCGTAAGCGCGTCGTTCCAGCCCTGGATGACTCTGCCGATTTCAAAGGTCGCCGGTTGCCCTCTTTGATGTGAGCTGTCGAAGA
>JAGLQP010000565.1 GCA_023136785.1 Spirochaetales bacterium | reverse complement strand
AACCGGAATCTGAGATCTACTGGGCCTGCCTCGATGCCCTCGGACTCGAGGGGCCGAAGGTCCTGTTTCTCGACGACTGCCCTGAAAATGTTGAAGGGGCGATGCGGGCCGGGATCAGGACCGTTCTGTTTCGAAACCTAGCCGATGCTCTACAGGAAATCGTTCAACAGGGCTGGTTGCCAACAAGTCTAACTGCCGTACAGGAGGGCATATGAAGGTTCCCCCCTCAACCTATCTGACAGAGATGAAGGAATCCTTGAAGCACCTTGTGCAGATTCTATCCCGGGATTTTTCCTACGTGTCCCTGCTGTCTACCGATTCGATCGGGATGCGCTATTCGGTGCGCAAGCGGGCTATAGAGGTTCGGCAGAGCAACTGGTGCGAGCGCGGGTCCGTGATCCGGGTCTACGACGGCCATAGATACTTCGAGTACTCCTTCAACAACCTCAAGCGGGACTCAAGGGAAGATGTCGAGTCTCTTGCCGCAGAGATAAGCCAGCGCTTCCAGCGAGATGCTGCTAAAGTGAAGGAGCTCCCCTTCACTCTTCCCGACCTTCCCGCAATTTCAGAAGAGCCCCTGTCCGGGAGCTGGCAGGGGGAGGTTGGGATTCTCGCCGATACGGTATCGACGGAAGAAACGACCCGGAGGCTAAGCCGGATCAAAGACCGGGCCTTTGACAGCAGTGAACACTTGGTGGAGATCGATGTTCGTTTTGAGCACATGCGGGTTTCCAAGCTTTTTCTTTCAGTGAAAAAGGACCTGGAACAGTCCTACAGCTGGGCTCAAGGATATCTGATCCCCGTTGTCCGAAAGGACGATATCATCCGGGAGATGTTCGCTTCCTATTCCGGTCTCAAGGGAGTGGAACTGATCGATGAGATGGAGGCGGGACTGCCGGAAACGATGAGCATTGCCGAGGAGCTTCTTGCCGCCGAACGGGTCGAGCCGGGGGAGTACGAGGTGATCCTCTCTCCGGGAATTGCCGGGCTGCTGGCCCACGAGTCCTTTGGGCACGGGGTAGAGATGGATATGTTCATCAAAGGCAGAGCCAAGGCCGCCGAGTACCTCGGCAAAGCCGTGGCTTCCCCTATCGTGAGTTTGCGCGACGGCGCCAGGGCAGCCGAGCAAACCGGTTCCTACTGGTTCGACGACGAAGGTGTTCCAGGCGGGGATACCCTGGTAATCGAAAAGGGAATATTCAACACGGGAATCTCGGACCTGCTTTCCGCCCTGCGCCTGTGCACGCCTCCCACAGGCAACGGAAAGCGGGAGTCCTTCGAGCGGAAAACCTATACCCGAATGACCAATACCTTCTTCACCGAAGGAGAGGACAGCCTGGAGGACATGATCGCTTCGGTAAAGAAGGGTTATCTGCTGGAGAAATTTCTTTCCGGTATGGAAGATCCGAAGAACTGGGGGATTCAAGGCCAGATCCTCTATGCCAGAGAAATCCGGGAGGGAAAACTGAGCGGCAAAGTCGTGTCGCCGGTATTCATGTTCGGCTATGTACCCGATGTGCTTGGTTCGGTGAGCATGGTTTCCAGGGAAGTGCAGCATTTCGGCAGCGGGATGTGCGGGAAAGGGCATAAGGAGTATGTTAAGAACTCCTCCGGCGGCCCGTATATCAAGACGGTCATGAGGTTGGGATGATGATCAAACGATTAAAG
>JAGLQP010000564.1 GCA_023136785.1 Spirochaetales bacterium | reverse complement strand
GGAGATCAAGTCTTCCGGCTGTACCGCGCGAATCACCGAGGTGCTGAAGCGCTACGAGGATGGCAGACTGGATATAATGACCGTTGGGGAGCAGCGGTTCTACATTGTTGAGCAGAATGAAAGCAAATCCTACCTCCAGGGTTGGGTTGAGTTTTTCGATGACGAGGCAGAGGAGTTGGAGGATCGGGACAGAGAGATGGCCCTTAGGGGATTGATCCTTCATAATGAGCTGTCTCGGCTCCTGGGAACGGAAACGGGCTACGACGGGTCGGCTGCAACGGAGCTCAAGGATATCTCCTTCGTCTTGGCCGGAAGTCAGGGTTTTTCTCTCGACGAGAAGCAAGTGTTTCTTGAAATGACATCGACGCGGGAGCGAATCATGAAAGCGGTTCCCGCCATGGGAAAACTGATCGAGAGGTTCAAACTGACCCTCGAAATAAAGCGGATTATCGGAGGGAATGGCCACCCTCCATCGGTTATTGGAGACCGGGAGTAGCTTTTTGGAAAAACAATTCGTTCGCTCTTTGGAGTACAAGGACAGAGGCGCCGACAGCCCCGGCGTCAGTACCCAGCGAGCTTCTCTGTATTTGCACGGCAGACATCGGATAGGACATGGCCCGATGCTGCACCTTTTCCTTGATTTTCTCGGTAAGCACGGCGCTTGCCTCTCCAACCGGTCCACCAAGAAAGATCACCTCCGGATTGAAAAGGTTGATCAGCCCCGCAATCGCGATACCTAGATACGAGGCAACCTCCTCAAGGGTCTCCAGGGCTACGGGATCACCTTGGTCAGCGGCGACAAACACGTCCCCGGCCGAAATCAGCTCCGGATGATGACCTGCAGTGCTGTGGAGGAGGCTGCTGGAGCTTCTGCGCAATCGCTGACGGGCAAGGTTGGCTATCGCGTCTTCCGAGACCAGTTGCTGCAAGCAGCCGCGGTTGCCGCAGGGACACATCGGTCCATCCGGGACAATTGTGAGGTGTCCAAGCTCTCCGGCGCTCGAATTTGCTCCCACGAACAGGCTCCCCTGGTGGATGATACCGGCGGCCACTCCGGTCCCGATTGAAATATAGATAAGATCTTTCACTCCTCTTCTGCTCCCGTACCAGAACTCTGCAAGGGCGCCGACCTTGCTTCTGTTGGCTATAAACGTATCCAAGTGAAGGGCTTCTTCGACCATGCTCTGGAAGGGAACGTCCACCCATCCTATATCAGCGGCCAGCTTGATCACACCGCTGCGGATATCGACCAATCCCGGAGTTCCTAAACCGATTGCCGGTAGAATTTTGTCGGCGATACCGTCGGTGATCGCTTCGATCCCCTGAGTAAGGGTCGCAATAGCCGACTCGGGGCTTTCCTGCCGGATATGTACCTTGAGGCGGCGATGGACCTGGGCGTCTAAATTCACTACAACGAAGTTCCAGTCGTATTCATGCATGCATGCACCGAGGGCAAAGGCAGCCTCCGGATTGAAGCGTAGAATCATCGGAGGTCTTCCGCCGCTCGAATCTGCGAATCCGGATTCCTCGACCAAACCTGTTTGCAGAAGCTCATCCGCGAGGATAGAGATTGTCGCTCTGCTCAAACCTGTCTTTTCGGCTAATTCAGGGCGGGAAATCGAACGAGCGTTTTTTAGTATATCGAATGCAAGCTTGCGGTTGATTTCTTTTAG
>JAGLQP010000563.1 GCA_023136785.1 Spirochaetales bacterium | reverse complement strand
CGCCGGGCGTAGTCCATCACCATCTGATCGTGGGTGGAAAACACGAAGGTGGTTCCGTGTTCCTGGTTCAGGGCTACCATCAGATCGAGAATTTCACGGCCGGTATCGGAGTCCAGATTGGCCGTGGGTTCGTCGGCCAGCACCATGTCCGGCTCCTTGATCAGGGCCCGGGCCACGGCCACCCGCTGCTGCTGGCCGCCGGAGAGCTCCCCGGGAAGACGAGTTTCCAATCCCTTCAGTCCCACCTCCTCCAGGATTCCATAGGTCCGCTCCTTGATCTCCGTGCCGTTGATCCCGAGCAGGGACAGGGCGAAGGATACGTTCTCGTAGGCGGTGAGTACCGGAATGAGGTTGAAGGACTGAAACACGAAGCCCAGCCTCTGCCGACGCAGAAGGGCGAGCTCTTTCTTGCTTTTGGAGGAAACCGCCTCGCCCACGATATAGATCTCCCCGCTGGTGGCCTTGTCCAAACAGCCGATCAGGTTTAGCAGGGTCGTTTTCCCCGAACCGGAGGGACCGGCGATGGAGAGAAACTCACCCTTCTCGATGTTTAGCGTTACACCCCGCAGGGCGTGGACCACGGTCTGCCCTACGGTGTAGTCTTTGGTTACATTCTCGACCTTGATCATTGCTTCACTCCTTTATTCTCCGTGTTATTCTCAGATGGTTCCTTAGGTGCCGAGGACCTTTGCGAAACCGTAGGTAGCGCTCCTTTAGCCAGATCGTCGAGCACCGCGCCGAGGGACATGGAGGCCAGGCTACCCGAGGGCAGCAGAACGATGGTTCCCCGCTGCTTGATCCCCTCGTAAATCATGTTCATCCCGCGTAGGTGCAGAGCTGTGGGATCCTCTTTGTAGCGCTTGGCCGCTTCGACGAACTTGTCGGAGACCTCAACCTCCGCGGTACCCAGGATGACCCGGGACTGGCGCTCCCGCTCCGCCTGGGCGCGCTTGGACATGGCGTCCTCCAGCTCTTTGGGGATCACGATGTCCGTGAACTCGATCGAAAGGATGGTGATCCCCCAGGGATTGGTCTTGCGGTCCAGGACTTGCTGGATCTCGCCGCCGATCCGCTCCCGTTCGGCCAGAAGATCGGCAAGATCGTGGCGGCCGATGGAATCCCGCAGGGCGGTCTGGGCGGACAGAACGACCGCTTCGAGAAAGTTCTCCACCTCGAGGATCGCCTTGGTAGCGTCCCAGATCATCCAGAAGGCCAGGGCATCCACGTGAACCGGCACGGTGTCCATGGTGATGGTCTTTTCAGCACTGAAGTCGGTGGCCCGGATTCGGGTATCCACGAAGCGGGTTATCTTGTCGATGAAGGGAAAAATCAGAAAGACTCCGGGGCCCCGCAGCCTGTTGTATTTCCCGAGCCGCAGGATCACCGCCTTCTCCCAATGGTGGGCCATCTGAACGATTGGGGCGAAGAGGTACCCCAGGCTGATCATCAGGGTGAGGGGGAACATGGCCCCTGCATAACGGGCGAACATGCCGATCCACAAGCCTACGCTGAGGACCAGAACCACAGCCCAGGAGGGAAGCAGCATCATCAGGACACCGCTGAAGATCACCTGCGCGGTGATGTAGACCAGCTCGATCGGCGGGGCGCTCAGACCGGCAGCGAGCTGCCAGATGACCCCCGCCCCCAGAAAGAGTGCCAGGATCAGCAGGGACA
>JAGLQP010000562.1 GCA_023136785.1 Spirochaetales bacterium | reverse complement strand
GCAGTGATCAATCGTCTGAGCCGTTGGCCAACAGAATAGACGCCGAGGGGCTCATCATCCAGAGGAAGAAATAACTGCTCCTCCCCGGTTCCTCGCAGAAGTCGAACCTGGAGCCCTCCATCCACTGTCCGGACTTCAACACTCTGAAGCTGACCGTTCATGTCGAGCTGAGAGCTTAATGAAATCAGCCCGGCACCCTCCTCCTCTATCCACACATCTTTCTGGGTCAGAGAAAAGGGCACTCCAAAACGGCGAATCTTCAATGTCTGGTCGATCTCGCTGCGCACCAGGCCGTCGGCCGTGCGCCAGGTGGTTTGATGGACGTAGCCGACGGCTTTGCTTTGTAACAGAAGAGAATACCACTGATCTTCAATCTTCTCCTGAGCGTGAAGAAGAAGCGGGAGGAGGAAAAACAGCAGAAGTAGCCGCTTCATAGTCGGGCGGTACGGGTTATCTGACCTGACCCGTTTTCACCTTTTCCGAAGTAATGGACTTACCGGCACATTCCAACAGCACCTCGTCAATCAGCACCTGATGGTTTTTAACCTGAATGGGGATGCTGAAAAACTCTTCGATATCTATCTCCTCCGCTGCCTGTCCCGAAGTCTGCTGCCCGGCGAGCCCAACCGGGTCACCCGGCCGGGCATGGTCGGCAAACAGCACTTCAACGGTCTTGCCGTCATCAGCGGCAAGGAGCATCCCCTGACTTTCCACTCCTCGCAGCCGGGCGGGTTTCAAGTTGCAAACCAGCAGGACATTTCTGCCCTTGAGTTCATCGGGCCGATAATAGGGAACCAGCCCGGAGACGATCTGGCGGGTCTCTCCGCCCAGATCGACGGTCTCAATGTACAGCTTATCAGCCTTGGGGTGTTTTTCCACCTCAACGATCTTGGCGACTCTGAGATCCACCCGGGAACGGAACTTCTCAAGGGTCTGCGAATCTGAACCCATTTCCTGCCCTCCTGCAAATTTCTTTTTGAAATTCTCGATCTCTTCATCTTCCAGCTTGCGGAACAGAAGCTCCGGATCCTTCACCGCCTCGATTCCTGAAAGCACCCCGAGCTGGTCCTTTCCCGATCCCTCTGTACCGAGAAAGGAATGGATCCTGTCCGCCGTGTCGGGGAGATAGGGATGGATAAGCACCGCCAGATCCCGGATCAGGTACACCAGATCCCGCAGAAGCACTCCGGTTTTTCCACGATCCTTCTCTACCAGCTTCCAGGGCTCCTCGTCCTGAAAACGTTTGTTGCCGATCGAGGACAGGGCAAAGATGCGACGCAGCCCGTCCCGAAGCTCGATCCGCTCCAGGGCGTTGAGGATTTCCTCTTCCACCCGCTCGACCTCCCGCCAGTACTTCTGGGATGCGTCGCCGTCTGCCGCAGCGTCGGCTGCCGCAGAGTCGGCCTCAGCCGCCCCGGGCAACCTGCCGTCGAAGTAGCGGTTGACAAAGGTGAGGGTCCTGTTGACCAGGTTGGCTAGATTGCCGATCAACTCACCGTTGACCTTCTCCTGGAAATCCTTCCAGGTGAACAGGGAATCCGCCTTCTCGGGGCGATTGTAAAACAGGTAGAAACGCCAGACGTCGGCGGGAATCCCTGAACCCACCGCATCGGTACCGAACACTCCGATTCCTTTGCTCTTTGAGAACTTGCCGCTCTCGTAGTTCAGGTATTC
>JAGLQP010000561.1 GCA_023136785.1 Spirochaetales bacterium | reverse complement strand
CGTCTCTTCTCTCGACTGGGTATTCAAACCTATGGCTTCTTACCTATGCAATTGCCGGAAGACTTCAACTTTGCACGAACAATTCATGCCGCAGATGAACGAATTCCAATGGAGGCAGTCGATTTTGGAGCAAACGCAATCTACAAACTTCTTCAACGTTTTGGGGGATAGACGTTATAGTCCATGCCATGCATTACGATGTCCAGCGCCCCCTAATATATAATGTTAGGCGAGGCACCAGCTGGCGATGGAGGTGAGTGAGTTCGAGACGGTTCGCCGTTTGGTGTCAGTCAACCAACGTAGGAGTCACAATGGCGCAGAAAGCAGCTGATACGGGAGTAGGCCCGGCGGCCATTGTCGCCATCGAACAACACTTCCCTGAGGGCGCGCGCATCATCAACGATGACCTGGCTTTTCAGATGCTGCCCTTCGGGGTGAGGGCCTACGTCTGGCTGTCGCGGTTCTCCTGGGCCAGGGACTGGATGGTCAGGGCAGGAGAGAAGAAAGCCCCCGGTGTCTGGGCGATGGCCTTGTGCCGGAAGCGCTACATCGATGACAAAGTCGTTGAGGCTGTGGTCGAACAAGCCGAGACGGTGGTGAACCTGGGGGCTGGCTTCGATACTCAGGCTTACCGGCTTCCTGCTCTGGCAGAAGTTCCGGTCTGGGAGGTCGATCAGCCGGACAACATCGATGCCAAGCGGTTGAGACTGAGGAAGGTGCTTGGAGAGGTTCCAGCCCACGTGACCCTGGTGTCGGTTAACTTTGACAGCGAAGACCTGGGGGCTGTGCTGGCTTCACAAGGCTACGCGCTCGACGTCAAAACCTTCTTCATCCTGGAGGGGGTCACCCAATACCTAACCGAGGCCGGCATCCAGGAGACCTTCGATTTCCTGGCCAAGGCGCCGGCGGGCAGTCGCCTGGTGTTCACGTACGTTCGCAAGGACTTCATGGATGGAAAGGTCTTCTATGGCCATGAGTTCCTCTATAAAAAGATGCTCCTGAAGGACAAGATCTGGCTCTTCGGCATGGATCCTGAGGACGTAGCTGACTTCCTAGGCGGGTATGCTTGGCGAGTGCTGGAGCACCTTGGCTACGAGGAGCTTGCCGAGGTGTACGTGAAGCCGACTGGGCGGAAGCTCGAGTCCCTGGCACTCGAACGGGTGGTCTACGCAGAAAAGCTGTAGGCGACTGCAGATGCTCACCTAACAAGCGGGTGAACACGGACTGGCAATTCCGCTGCGCTCCATTGTCAGCCGGGCACCCGCGGTGTTAGGCCGCTGCGTCAGAGTTGCGACGGCCAGTAAGTTCAAGTTAAGGAGGTAACAAAATGAATAAGAGCAAAGTGGTTGATTCAACCCAAGAAGTGACTCACTCTGTTGGCCCCTACACGGTCTACTCTGCCGGAGGGCTGTTCACGCAACACGATTTGGCAACGAACGTCTTGATCAAAGAGGCAGTCTGGCGATTATCCGACGGAAAATTCCAACTGTTTCTTCCCCAGTCCAGGGAATTGCGAGAATTGAATCGGCCTGATATAGAGGCTTACATCCGAAACGGCGATCTCTTGGAGGTTGTAAAGGCCGATATCATCCTTGCTCGCTTTGACGGACTGGAGCTGGATTCAGGGACAGTGGTTGAATTTGCGATGGCAAAGCATCTCGGTAAACCAACGGTTATCCT
>JAGLQP010000560.1 GCA_023136785.1 Spirochaetales bacterium | reverse complement strand
TTGGAATCCCAGATCGTGGAACTTCGTGAGCTAAGGGATACGGGGTTTCTAATCGCCTCAGACACGTCCCTGCCCGCCCTACTGAGCTACGGATTGAAACCGGATCTCGTGATTTCGATAGATTGCCAGTTGGTCAGCTACCATCATTTTCTTCGAGGCCTACCCGATGAGGTCCCATTGCTTCTCGACCTCGCTTCCCCTCCGGTGCTCACCCGGTTGACGAAACGCGGCGTTTTCTTCGCCAGCAGCCATCCCCTGTCGCTGTATCTGAGCAGGCACTGGCGACCGCTGCCGTTCATAGACACCTCAGGGGGCAACGTCTTCCATGCCGCGGTATCCCTGGCTGAGTACCTCGGCGCTCGGGAAATCTATCTACTGGGAGTAGATTTTTCCTATCCCGAGGGCAAAGCCTATTGTCGGGGCACGTATCTGTACCCATTGTTTCGATCGCAGGAGGATCTTTTATCCCCCTCGGAAAGCCTGTTTCTGTCCTTTATTCTGAAAAACAAAACGATCATGAAAGACAGGGTGCACGGGATTCTACGCTACACCACCAGACCACTGATAGGATACAAAGAAAGACTGGAGAGATATCTGCAGGAGTTCGGCGCCCGGATTATTCCTCTACCTGGCAAGGGTGTAGCCCTTTGCCTGCAACCGAGAGGACAGAGCGTACGCTCCTTTGACGGACAGATCCTTGCCGCCGGTGCCCCACGGTCGGATTGGAGGGAATTCTTGCGAAACTACCTAAAGGGTCTGCAAGATCTGCCGCGGCCCACAACACCGATCAGCCGCTATCTACTCAATCTTCAAGAGGATCAACGTTCGCTCTGCATTACACTGTTTCCGGCCGCCGCCGCATTTCGCGAGCATGATCCGGGAGACGCGGCCAAGGAGCACCTGCGCTTGAGGAAGGTAAGGGACTGGTCTATCGAGGTGGCTCGCCGCTTTTTGGAAAGATGATTCCCGCGTAGCCTACAAAGGACGATCCCGGATACACGTCGTAGCTGGTCTTGTACTCGAGGAGTTCCCCTTTTTCCGCACCCGTCTGTACGGCAAAACGGGCCGCGGCCACGGCTCCACCGACGGAACAGGCCGACTGCTCGCGGCGGGCGTACTCCAGGGCTCTGTCGAGTTCCAGGGCCAGTAGTGCATCGACGATACGCTTGTCGTTGACTTCTTTCACCCACTTCAGCGCCTTCGGCCCCGAACCATGAGGGGAAAATCCGTAGTTCCCGCCGTAGTGGGTTAGATCCGTGGATCCAACAACCGCGATCTTTCTTTTCAGGCCTGTCGCCGCTTCGGCCAACTCCGCGCCCAATCGCAGCGCCTCCTCGGAGGGAGAAGCCCTCATGTGAAGGGCTCGCGCTTCGGGGTGGAAGTACTTCAGTAGGGGCAGCTGCACCTCCACCGTATTGTCGGCAAACCGATCTTCGTGTATTGAGAGAGTATTTCCAAGAACCTCGAGCAACTCTAAATCGCTTTCCAGTACACCCAGGGGGGTTTCATATCCCTCCTCGAAGGCAGCAAGCAGACCCTAATGAGGCGAGAGGTGTCCACCGACCACAACAACTGTATCCGTGTCTCTGGGAATGCTTTGGAACACGTGGCAGGCAATCGAGCCGGAAAAACTCCAGCCGGCATGAGGGGCTATACCGGCGACTGCGGGTTTCTCCGGTT
>JAGLQP010000056.1 GCA_023136785.1 Spirochaetales bacterium | reverse complement strand
CCGGCTACCCCTTCACAATCGGTATCATTCTGGCCTATTTTATCCTCAAGGCAAACGAGATAAGGAAAATCATGACGGTCCTGAACGCCAAGTTCTACAACTGGCCGGAGGAGCGCATCCTGGCGGTGATATGATCTTTACCGAACAGATGCAGCAGGTAGTGGCGGTGGTGCTTGATCACGACACCGACGGAGTGACCAAGGAGCTTCTCCGCCTCGGGCTTCTCCACTTCGTTCGCATCACCGAGGTGGATCGGGATATCGGCCCCCAGGTGGAGGAGGTGACTCCCCGGGTCGCCGAGGCTATGATCACCGAGATTCGTCGGCGCATCGAGGGATTCTTCGCCATGGTCGACGATCAGCCGCCTTCGGGAGCGGATCTGAAAGTGGAGGATCTGCAGGCGGTCGATCTGGAGGAAACCACCAAGATCCTCGACAACCTGTCCGCATCGGTGCAGACGATTCGGGACCGGCAGAGCGCCCGCCAGCAGGAGATCCTCAGGCTCGAAGATATCGAGCGGCAACTCCAGCTGTTCGGCAGCTTGAGTGAGGTGGTTGAAGCCCGTTCCCAGTATTCCTACTTGAGCATCCAGACCGGATCGATCCGCAAGCTTTTGATCGAGTCCTTCGACCAGGCTCTCAGTGACACCCCCAGTGTGAAGATGGAGATCGGCACCCAGGAGGACCAAGCTCTCCTGCTTCTGATTACCATGAAGCGGGACGAGACCCTCACCAACCGGATCCTCGACAAGTTCGGTTGGACCGACGTGCATCTTCCCCGCGAACTCGTCGGAAAGAAGGATCAGGTTCAGGAAAACTTGCGGGAAAAACTCGAGCTGCTCAAGGACGAACAGGAAGAGCTGAAATCCAAGGTAGAGTCCCTGATCCGGGAAAAACGCCCAGCCCTCGAGCAGATGTGGACCAACCTGCGTCTGAACGAGCTGTACGCCAGAGTTCAGTCCTTCTTCAGTAAAACCTCCCGAACGGTCATCTTTTCCGGGTGGCTGCCCTCGAGTAAAAGGCCCGTCCTGGCTGAGGCGATTCGGAGGGTAACCGACGGGCGCTGCTATCTCGAGTGGCATCAGCCCCGGGAGGCAGAGCAGCCCGCGTCGGTGCCGGTGCAGATGAGGAATCCCAAGTTTCTCTCACCCTTTCAGATGCTGGTTACCAACTACTCGATTCCGGAGTACGGGACCATCGATCCCACGCCCCTGGTCGCTGTGACCTTCCTGATCATGTTCGGCCTGATGTTCGGAGACGCGGGACATGGAGCGGTGCTGCTAGTCTTGGGATTGCTCGGATCTATCCTGTACAAGGGCGCCCGCTCGGGTGTGCGCAATCTGCTACATTTGATCGCCTACTGTGGGGCAGCCGCCGTGGTTGCGGGGATCCTCTTCGGATCCTACTTCGGGATGAAGTGGTTTGCTCCTCTCTGGTTCGACTACCACGGAGTCGTGGCCGGACATGGGGGAGGGGGCCTGGTTACCGATATATACGGTGTGTTGGCCATTACCGTCTACTTCGGGATTGCCGTGATCGCCCTCGGACTCGTCTTGAACTGGATCAACTGCGTTGCCAAGAGCAGGTGGTTTCGGCTGTTTTTCGACAAGGGCGGGCTGATCGGCGGCTGGATCTACGGGGCCGGGGTGTACGCGGCTGTGTACTTTGTCAGGCATGACTACAGGCAGCTGCCCGATTTGAATCTGCTCTTCCTTCTGATCGGGATTCCCGTGCTCCTGCTGACCCTGAAGCCCGTGCTCGAGTATTCTTTCCACAAACCACGAAAGCCCTTTACCTTTTTTACGCCTGTGGATTTTTTCATGGAATGGATCGTGGAGATCCTGGAGATATTTTCCGGGTATCTTGCCAATACACTGTCTTTCATGCGGGTGGCCGGATTGGGAATCGCCCATGTCAGTCTGGTGATCGCCTTCTTCTCGATTGCCGATATGCTCAGCGGTCCCTCCGGGAGCTACACGATCGGCTCGTACCTGGTTCTGGTCGCGGGCAACGTCCTGATCATCCTTCTGGAAGGACTGTCCGCAGGAATCCAGTCGTTGAGGTTGAACTACTACGAATTCTTCTCCAAATATTTCAGCGGATCCGGGCGGGCCTATGCCCCGGTGTCGCTACGAAAAAAAATAAAATAGGAGGAAGGGGTGGAAAAAACAAACAAAGCGAGATTGAGGAAGAAGATATTCTTGAGCCTGGTCATTCTCTTCGCCTTCTTCATCATGTTCGGTATGGTCTCGGTGGTGCGGGTATTCGCTCAGGAACAGCCGACGGTAACCGAGACGCAACCGGAGTTGACGGCGGAGCGTGCCTCGGTGGCCCGTTTCGGACTGATCGCCGCGGCTATCGCCTTCGGTTTCGGTGCACTCGGCGCCGGCATCGCCATAGCCAATGTCGGTGCAGCCGCCATGGGAGCCATCGGGGAGAGACCGGAGATCGCCGGCCAGGCTCTGATCTTCATCGCCCTGGCTGAAGGTCTGGTCGTATTCGGATTCATCACCGCCCTGATGATCCTAGGGAAAATATAGGCTTTAGGCGAATGCGTTACTTCATCATTGGTGATGAGGATGCAATCCTCGGATTCGGGCTGGTCGGTGTGGAGGGCAAGGCCGTCCAGAACGCCGAGCAGGCCCAGGAGGCCTTTTCGACCGCCCTGGAACAGTCCGATATCGGCATCATTATCATCACCGAGCGGGTGGCCGATCTGATCCGCCCGCAGGTAGACCGCTTCATCTTCACACGGAACTTTCCATTGATCGTGGAGATCCCCGACCGCCTGGGGCCGCTCGAGGGAAAACCGGGAATCCGGGAGATGGTCAATCAGGCCATAGGAATCAAGTTGTGAGGGAAGACGATCTGATCGCCGGCATCATCCAGGATGCCGCCAGGGAGGCCGAGCGGGTCCTTGCCGAAGCCAAGAAAGCGGCGGAGGACCAGATCAAGGCCGCTCAGGATCAGGCCCGGGCCGTGATCCAGCAGGCCGAGAGCAAGGCTGAGGAGCAGGCCGCGCGCATTCGAACACAGTCCGCCTCCTCTATGCGCATGGAGCGAAGGCGGATATCTCTCAAGCTGCGGGAACAGGCGGTTCAGGAGGTCCTGAGCCGGGTGCGGCAGCGCTTCGCCCAAATGGGCGGCACTCCGGAGTATCGGGATGTTCTGCTTGCCTGGATCGTGGAAGGGGCGATCGGACTGGGCGCGGCCGAAGCCACGGTGAATGCCTCGGTCCGGGAGCGGTCCCAGATCGACAAAAAAATGCTCCAGGCGGCGGAGACCAAGGTCAAAGAGCTGACCGGAAAGAAAGTCACCCTCACGGTCGCATCCGGGGATCCGCTGGTCCCTCAAGGGGTTGTGGTGAAGGCCGCCGACGGCCGGGTTGAGTTCAACAACCAGGTGGCGACCCGGCTGCAACGCCTGCAGTCGGAAATGCGAAAACAGATACAAGACGTGTTATGGAAGAACGAATCATCGGACAGGTAAACCGGGTCAACGGACCGGTCATCGAAGCCGCCGGAGTCAGCGACGCCATGATGCTGGAGCTGGTGCGGGTGGGGGAGGTGCGCCTGGTCGGGGAGATCATCAAGCTGGCCGGGGATCGGGCGATCATCCAGGTCTACGAGGATACCACCGGCATCGCTCCAGGAGACAACATCTTCGGTTCCGGCAGCCCCCTGTTCGTCGAGCTCGGACCCGGATTGATCGGAACGATCTACGACGGTATCCAGCGCCCTCTGGAGCGGATCCTTAAGCTGTCGGGGAACTTCATCGAGCGGGGCATCCGCACGCCCTCTCTGGACCGGGAGAAGAAGTGGCTGTTCCGTCCTGCGGAGCTTGCCGTGGGAGCAGAAGTCAGCGGAGGGGCGGTGATCGGCACGGTCCAGGAAACCGAGCGGGTGGAGCAGCGCATCCTGCTGCCCCCCGATGTGAAGGGCACACTGAAATCCCTGGCCGTGGAAGGGCAGTACACCGTGGAGGAGACGGTCGCTCTGGTGGAGACCGAAAGCGGAGAGCGGGGGATCGCCATGATGCAGCGCTGGCCGATCCGCACTCCCAGGCCCGTGGCCGAACGCCTGCCTGTGAACCGGCCCCTGATCACGGGGCAGCGGGTCATCGATACCCTGTTTCCCGTGGCCCGGGGGGGCGCCGTGGCCATCCCCGGAGGATTCGGAACGGGGAAGACCATGATCCAGCACGCCATCGCCAAATGGTGCGACGCGGAGATCATCGTCTACATCGGCTGCGGCGAGCGGGGAAACGAGATGACCGACGTGCTGAGCGAGTTTCCCAAGCTCATCGACCCCCGTACCGGAGGAAGCCTGATGGAGCGAACCGTGCTGATCGCCAACACCTCGAACATGCCCGTTTCCGCCCGGGAGGCCTCGATCTACACCGGTGTGACCCTGGCGGAGTACTATCGCGATCAGGGCTTTGATGTGGCCGTGATGGCGGATTCCACCTCCCGCTGGGCGGAGGCACTGCGGGAGCTGTCGGGACGTATGGAGGAGATGCCGGCGGAGGAGGGTTTTCCCGCCTACCTGCCCACGCGGATCGCCGAATTCTACGAGCGGGCCGGAGCCATGACTACCCTGGCCGGGCAAAACGGTTCGGTGTCCATCATCGGGGCGGTCTCCCCTCCGGGAGGTGATTTCTCCGAGCCGGTGACCCAGCATACAAAGCGCTTTGTCCGCTGCTTCTGGGCTCTGGACCGCCAGCTGGCCAATGCCCGTCACTACCCGGCCATCTCCTGGCTGGAGAGCTACAGCGAGTATCTCGACGAGGTAACGCCCTGGTGGGAACAGGCCGTCGGCTCCAGCTGGACCAGCGACCGCAGCGAGATCCTCGAGCTGCTGCACCGGGAGGTGCGTCTGCAGCAGGTGGTCAAGCTGGTCGGTCCCGACGCGCTTCCGGACAGCCAGCGCTTCATCATCGAGGTCTGCACCCTGTTCAAAAACGCCTTTTTGCAGCAGAACGCCTTCGATGACATCGACAGATACTCCACGGCCGAGAAGCAGACCCGAATGCTTCAGATCATTCTGACCTACTGGCGCCGGGGGGCCGAGGCGATCCGCCGGGGCATGACCCTGGTCCGCCTGCGGCGGATGAAGGTGCTGCAGGATATTGTGAAGATGAAGTTTACTATAGATAACGAAGATCTGGGTGCCCTGGACAAGCTGGCCGCCCGGCTGGAACGTTCCCTCGATCAGCTGGAGGCGATCTATGAAGAGTAGAAGTTCCCCGGAAGATCTGGAAGCCGCCCAGAAGCGCCTGCTGGCCGGCCGGGAGTACATCGGGGTGGACCGCATCGAAGGACCCCTGGTGTTCGTCCGCAACACCCACCCCGTCGGCTACCGCGACCTGGCGGAATGCGTGGATTCCAAGGGGGAGACCCGTCTGGGCATCGTATTGGACACCTCCACGGAAACCGTGGTGCTCCAGATCTTTGCCGGAACCTCGGGGTTGACCATGCCGGAGACCCATGTCCGTTTTCGGGGGGAGCCCCATACCGTTCAGGTCAGCGAAAGGATGCTCGGGCGGGTGTTCAACGGGCTGGGCCGGCCCATCGACGGCGGTCCTTCCCCCGCGGGGGGGGAGGAGCTGGACGTCAACGGCCGGCCGATCAATCCCACGGCCCGGGAGTATCCCCGCGATTTCATCCAGACCGGCATCTCGGCGATCGACGGCATGAACACACTGATCCGTGGCCAGAAGCTGCCCATATTCTCGGGCAACGGGCTGCCCCACAATACCTTGGCTGCCCAGGTTGCCAGACAGGCCAGGATCCGGGGGCAGGAGAGCCGTTTCGCCGTGGTCTTCGCCGCCATGGGTGTCAAGCACGATGTGGCCCGCTTTTTCATCGACAGCTTCGAGCAGTCCGGGGTTCTGGAGAACGTGGCCCTGTTTCTCTCCCTGGCCGACGATCCTTCGATCGAACGGCTGATCACGCCGCGGACGGCCCTCACCCTGGCGGAGTACCTGGCCTTCTCCAGAGACATGCACGTTCTGGTGATCATGACGGACATGTCCAACTACTGTGAAGCCCTGCGGGAGGTCTCAACCATCCGGGGGGAGATTCCCTCCCGCAAGGGATATCCCGGTTACTTGTATTCGGACTTGGCGGAGATCTACGAGCGCTCCGGTATGCTGAAAGGCTTTCCCGGTTCGATCACCCAGATGCCGATCCTGACCATGCCCAACGACGATATCTCCCATCCAATTCCGGATCTTACCGGCTACATCACCGAGGGACAGATCGTGTTCGAGCGGGAGATGCATGCAAGGGGGATCTACCCGCCGGTAGCGGGACTTCCCTCCCTGTCCAGACTGATGAAAGATGGGATCGGCGAGGGGATGACCCGGGAGGATCATCCCCATCTGGCCAGCCAGCTGTTCGCCGCCTACAGCTACGTCAAGGATGTGCGCAACCTGGCCTCGGTGATCGGGGAGGAGGAGCTGACCCCCCTGGACCACCAGTACCTCGAGTTCGGGGAGACCTTCGAACGCAAGTTCGTCAGTCAGTCGAAAACCGAGGATCGCACCATCGAGGAGACCCTCGAGCTGGGCTGGCGCTCTTTAAGTCTTCTGGCGGTGGAGGAGCTGCATAGGGTCAGCGAAGAGGAGATCGAGAAGTACTACCGGCCTTAAGGAGGGAAATTGGCCAACGTAGCGCCGACCAAGACCAACCTTCTCCGTGTTCGTAAGGAGCTGGAGTTTGCCCGCCTGGGGCACGAGCTCCTGGACCAGAAGCGGAATATCCTGGTCATCGAGCTGCTCAACCTGGTGGATCAGGCTGTGGATTTCCAGGACCGGGTGGTTCAGGCTCTGGAAGAGGCCTACAGGACGCTCGAGCAGGCGGTGCTGCGCATGGGCAAGCTGCGGGTGTCCAACCTGGCCAGTGCGGTGAATATCCGTGCCGAGATCAACCTGAAGCAGCGGCGGGTCATGGGTGTGCGGCTGCCCGTGGTGGATACCAGCTTCACGGAGCATCCTCCCTACTACAGTCTTTTGGGTACGAGTTTCTGGATCGACAACTCCCTGGAGGAGTTCAAAAACGCGCTGCAGCTGATGGGCCGCCTGGCTGAGCTGAAGATCTCGATCATTCGCCTGGCCGCGGAGGTGCGGAAGACGATCCGCAAAGTCAACGCATTGGAAAAGATCGCCATACCGGATCTGGCCGAGACGGTGACCTTCATCCAGAATAGGCTCGAGGAGAACGAGCGGGACATGTTCGTCCTGATGAAGATGGTGAAGAGCCGTCTTGAACGAAAGGAGAGCACGGAGCGAAGAGCATGAACGGTCCAATTAAAAAAATTCTCGTATACGTCGATGGAACCGAGGGCTCGATTACGGCGACCCAGTATGCGGTCGTCCTGAGCCGCGCAATTCGCGCCGAGTTGAGCGCCCTGTATGTCATCAACACCCGGGCGCTGGCTGACCTGCTCAAGGCGCGGATCTTCATCAAAGCCGAGGAAGAGGAGTACAAGCAGGATCTGGAGGCGGACGCCGGCCGCTATCTGAACCACGTGCGCAGTCTGGCCCGCAAGAAGGGGCTGGCCATCGAGGCGGTCAGCGTCAGTGGGTCGGTACATCAGGAGATCAAGAGCTACGTCCAGGACCACGACATCGATCTGCTGATCATCGGCGAGCTGTCCCACGTGCGCAGCCGCCGAGACGAGTTTTACAACGAGGCCGAGCGGGCGATGCGCAGCGTTTCCTGCTCCGTGTTGATCGTGAAAGATGAAGACCAGGTTTGGGAATTATACGACGCCCTTAAATAATCGAAGAGAAAGGACAACCTATGGCATTAGTTGATTTGATTCGTCCGGAGGTCATCAAAGTTCCACTGGTTTCTTCGACCAAACCCGAGGTGATCAGGGAGCTGGTGGAGGTGCTGCGGGATGCCGGCAAGATCTCGGATGTAGATCTGGTTTACGACGCCCTGATGAAGCGGGAGAGTCTGGGTTCGACGGGTCTGGAGCAAGGCATCGCCGTGCCCCACGCCAAGACCCCGGCGGTTAACTCCCTGACCGTGGCTTTGGGAATATCCCCCAAGGGAATCGACTTCCAGGCGATCGACGGCGAAGCCTCCAAACTCTTCTTCCTGCTGTTGGCCCCGCCGGATCAATCCGGTCCCCACATCGAGGCTCTGGCGGACATAGCCCGCCTCACCAAGTCCCAGGCATTTTTCCGCACCCTCGCCTCCGCCACAACTCCCGACGAGGTGGTGGAGCTGTTCACCGAGGATTAGTCCGGACCTGGTTGGAGAGGCACCTGCCGGCGTCGGCCCTCCCTGGCGATCTGGGTGAGCTCCCGGAAGCCGATCTCCCTGAGAATCAAGACGGCCTCCTCGTAGTATCCATCCAGCTGCTCCGGCCGGTGAGCGTCGGAGTTGATCATGACCGGAATCTCCCGTTTCAGACATTCGGCCAGGATCCATTCCGACGGGTAGAGCGCTCCACTGGTGCCGCGTACGATGCCGCCGGTGTTGATCTCCAGGATGCAGGGGGAGGCGGCTACCGCATCCAGGGTCTGTTTGACCGCAGAGCGGTACCAGGTTGATCTTTCAGAAAAATATTCGTCGCCACGGTTGTTCTTTTTGACGACGTCGAAGTGGCCGATGATATCAGGAGGCGCTGAGCCTACCATGGCGCTCAGGCGCCGGTAATATTCCTCGACGGCCTTGCGAATATCCCCATCGAAGGATTCCTGCACTCCCTGCTCCAGCTCCTCCGCCGGCCCGTCCGCGGTCCAGAGCTTGCCGCCGGCCAGGCGCCCGATGAAGTGGACCGAACCGACGGTGAAATCCAGGTCCAGGGCCTGGATCTGTGCAGCGGTGGGGGAAATGATCTCCGGGATGTAGTCCACCTCCAGGCCGACAAGCACCTCGAG
>JAGLQP010000559.1 GCA_023136785.1 Spirochaetales bacterium | reverse complement strand
GATCAGTCGGTAGACAGCGACAGGTGCGGAAGGTCTGGGCTGCTCCGCCGCGGCAGCCGAGCTTGCCCTTTGCCGCCTCCGAGCCTTCTTCGATTTCCCGTCGGTGACAGCGGTGCGGGGAATTTTCATGTACCCGCACTTCGGGCAGCCCTGGGCAAAGTCCTTCTCCTCCCCCCTGAATTTGCAGCGGGGACACTGGATCGCCGTGAAATAACGGCCGCAGGTAGGGCAGCGTATCGTGTTGCGGGGAACCTCGGTGCTGCACAGGTCGCAGAAAAAACGTAGTTTCATAGCTTTAGAACCTACATTATTACCTTTACGATCGAAAAAAGGCAATGGAGGTTGTACAACCTCGATTGCCATAGGGCTTTGCTTCCTGCTATAAAGAACTATGGAAACCTGTCTCATCGGCCTGCCCTTCTGCGGAAAAACCACGATCTTCAACGCCCTGTCCGGACAGCAGGCCGGCGGCTATCAGCAGGTCCACCTGGCGGAAGTCGCGGTTCCTGATCCGCGGGTGGAACAGCTTGCCGCCCTGTTCGATAAGAAGAAAACGATCCACGCCGCGGTGCTTCTCAAGGACCTGCATCTCGAGTTCAGCGAACAGGGGGGCATAGCCTCCGGAACCCTGGGGGAGCTTCGAACCAGCGACGCGGTGACAATCGTGCTGAGAGCCTTCGTGGATGAAGCCGTGGCCCATTCCCTGGGTGCGGTGGATCCGCTGCGCGATTTACGAAAGCTGCTCGACTCCATGATCTTAAGCGACTACGAGATCGTGGAGAAGCGGCTGGAACGGTTGGAGAAGGAGGGAAAAAAAGGAGAGCAGGAGTACCAGAGTCTTGAAAAGATCTCGGCTCGGTTGGAAGAAGGGCGGTGCATCGGCGCCGATCTGATCCACGAAGAAGACAGGACTCTGCTCGCTGGTTTTCAGTTCCTCACCGCCAAGCCGATGATCGTGGTGATCAACATGGGAGAGACCTCGGTGGACATCTCCGAGGTAAAGCTTCAGTCCCAGGAGCTGGGGATCGACGTGTTTCCCATCCAGGGTCTTCAGGAGATGGAGATTTCCCAGTTGTCCCCGGAAGATCAGAAGGAGTTTCTGGCCGATCTGGGTCTTCAGGATCCGGCCAAGAACCGATTTCTCAATGCCCTGTATTCACGCCTCGATTTGATCAGCTTTCTCACCGTGGGGGATCATGAAGCACGGGCCTGGAGCATTCCGAAAGGCGCGACCGCGCTGAAGGCGGCCGGGAAGATCCACACCGACATGGAGCGGGGATTCATCCGGGCAGAAGTGATCTCCTGCGAAGAGCTTCTGGCCGACGGCGGGTTTGCAGAAGCCCGCAAGCATGGCCGGTTGCGGCTGGAGGGAAAGGAATACCAGGTTCAGGACGGGGACGTGGTTATGATCCGCTTCAACCTGTAAGGATCAGTAGATCGTTTTTTCCGTGGGAATCTCTGCTAGCGCTACCGTGGCGATGTAAAACTCCTCGTAGGTCAGCTCCTGGCGGTCGAAGAAGCTGGTGGTCAAATCAAAAAAAGTAATCTCAGGTCTGGCGTACAACAGATCGAAGAGCAGCTCCTTCTCGATTCTTGCCTCGAGAAAAAAACTCCCAGATGCCAACTTCCCGACAACCACGGGCTTCCTGTCCTTCTCCCAGAGTACAACCAGGCCCGGTTCCTC
>JAGLQP010000558.1 GCA_023136785.1 Spirochaetales bacterium | reverse complement strand
AAGGGCGGGATCATCTGCGGCACCACGGCGTACATGATGGTCTGCAACCGCGTTGCGCCGGTGGCCTGGACGGCCTCGATTTGACCGGGGTCAATGGACTCGATAGCCTCGGAGTAGAGCTTGCCCAGCGCGGCGATGGAGTGGATGGTGAGGGCGATGATCCCGGCGAAGGGACCCAATCCCACCCAGACCACGGCGATGATGGCCCAGATCAGGGGCTCGATCGCTCGGATGATGTTGAGCACGGTTCGGGTGACGTAGTAGATGGTGATCGTGGTCCAGGAGCCGGACATGATGTTGCGGGCTGCCAGAAAACTGACGGGAATCGAGAAGATGATTCCGAACACGGTCGCCATCATGCCCATGAAGATCGTTTCCACTATACGTTCGATGGTCAGCAGCAGGGCTTCGCTGGCTTTGAGTGCACCCAGGTCGGCCACCTGCCGGGCCTGAACTTTGTGGATCTGAGCGCCTTCCTCGGTCGGTGAAACAAGGCGATAGGGCATGACGATATCGATTTCAAAGCCCCCCTTTTTGTCCGGTTGAACGGTAACGTACTCCCCGGCTTGACGGATCTGAAACTCGTTCTTGAGGGCATCGATCCACCAGATCGCGATCTCCGGGTCGGTCAGAAAACCACGACCGGTGAGGTGGATACTGCTCCCGGGGATGATGTTGTTGTTCTCGTCTATCCGGGAAAGCTCGCCGCAGTTTGGCTCTGCAACGAAGTAGGGCTCGCCGAGCTCTTCCGAGGGGCGAGAGGGAAGGGGTTCGTCACAGGGCACGAGGATCTCGGCGGCGGCTCGCAGCTCGATCGGGTCCCGGGTCACCGCTGCCTTCCAGGGCCAGATCACCTTGGCGAAGGGTTTGGTGGCGTCGGGGAACCGTCGGATCATCTTATAGACGTCGATCTCGCTGATCTGCCAGCCCAGGGCGAAAAAGGTGAACAGGACCATAGCGAAAATCCCGAACCCTCCGGGACGTTTTTCAGCGCTCTGACGGTAGGCGTCCCAGGCGTTCCAAAGCCAGATGACTGCCACACAGGCGATAACCAAGCCGATAAAAAAAGGCCGACGATTGAGAGCTTTGCCCAGCATGGCCATGGCCGTAGGCTCCAGGTGCGCCAGCAGTTTGACACGCCAGCCCAGCATGGCGACGATCGCCAGGGTTGAACCGAAGAGCAGCAGTCCCCGCTGAATGCTGCGGGCCAGAACCTGGCCCAGGCCCGGGAGGATCAGCGAGGCGATTGCAGCCACCGGCGCCGGTACTAAAGAGGGTGGGGATTCCTGGAGGTTGTACCTGGGTTTTTTCTTTTTAGCCATGGCTCACTCCCCCTCCTGCTCTGCCGCTGAAAGCCCGGCGCTTACCCTGACCGCTTCTTCGCCGTAGATCTCCTTGAACTCATCGTCGGTCATGCGGCGGATCTCCTCCTGGGAACCCCGGTACGCGATGCGGCCGTCCCGCAGTCCGATCACCCGGGTGGCGTAGCGCTGTACCAGGTCCAGATAGTGGAGGCTGCAGAGAATGGTGATCTTCTCCTCTTTGTTGAGCTGCTCGAGGTAACCCAGGATTGAATGGGCTAGTACAGGATCGAGACTGGCCACAGGCTCGTCGGCCAAAATCATCCGGGGCTGCTGCATCAAAGCCCGGGCGATCCCCACCCGCTGCTGCTGGCCTCCGGAAAG
>JAGLQP010000557.1 GCA_023136785.1 Spirochaetales bacterium | reverse complement strand
ACAACCGCTACCAGCTCAGCGGAGCCGTAGACCAAGTTATGCCCCTCGAGCCGCTGGAGCAAAAGTGGCAGAGTTTCGGTTTCGGAGTGATCCAGGTCGACGGTCACAGCATCGAACAGATCATCGAGGCTCTCGATCGCGAAAACCCAGACCAGCCGAAGCTGATTTTGGCCCTGACCGTAAAGGGGAAAGGAGTTTCCTTCATGGAGGCCTCCAGTGCCTGGCATGGACGTGTTCCATCCCCGGAGGAAATGAAGAAGGCCGAGGAAGAGATCGGACACCTTATCGAGGCCTCCGCGGCCTCCGCGGACTGAGGGAGGGCAGGAATGATAAACCTTGAGAGCAAACAACTGCGGGCTACCTACGGAGAGGCGTTGGTGGAGCTTGGTGCGGCCAACGGCCGAGTCGTGGTGGTCGATGCGGACATGGCCGAAGGCACCATGACCGGAGGTTTTAAGGACCACTTTCCCGAGCGGTTCTTCGATGTCGGTGTGGCCGAACAGAACCTCATGGGTGTAGGAGCAGGCCTGAGTGTTGCCGGTTGGATTCCCTTCGTGAATACCTTTGCCTGGCTCCTCGTTCTCCGGGCCGGAGATCCCCTGCGCACCCTGGTGTCCTACGCGCGGACCAATGTCAAGATCGTAGCCAGCTACGGAGGATTCTCCGGGCCTATGGACGGGGCAACGCACCAGGCGATCATGGATCTGGCGGTGGTACGGGCACTTCCGAACATGACGGTCGTGGTAGCCAGTGATCACTATCAAGTCCGTTCATTGCTGCCTCTGGTGGCCGATCTGGACGGACCGGTATACCTGCGCCTCAGCAGAGCCGAAGTTGTCGACGTTCACGAGGAAAACACCCGTTTTGAAATCGGAAAGGCTACGCCCCTGAAAACCGGCGGGGAGGTAACCCTGATCACCCACGGGCCGATCCTGGGTCGAGTGTTGACCGCCGCCTCGATCTTGGCGGACAGGGGAATCCCCGCTTCGGTCCTGGAGGTCCACACCTTGAAGCCCCTGGACGGGGAGGCGATCCTGGCGGAGGCGGCTCGCACCCGGGCCGTGGTCACCGTGGAAGAGCACAATATCATCGGCGGGCTCGGTTCGGCTGTGTCGGAGCTGTTGTCCGAGAATCTGCCCACGCCCTTACGGCGGATCGGCATTCGGGACTGCTACGGGGAAACCGGACCGTATGAAAAACTCCTCGATCTGTACGGAATGGGCGTTCAGGACATCGTCGCGGCCGCCGAAGAAGTTCTGCGACGGCGAGGCTCGACTCTCTCACGTTAGGAACTGTTTGGACGACTATATCGTCTTGACAACTGCATACAGTATATCCTACCCTACGATCAGCATTACCATATCGCAAATTCGCCGAGTGAAGGGACCTAATCCGCTCCCGGAACGGCTCTTCACCGATAGGGTATGCCTGGAAACGGGCATGCCTCCCGTATTTGGAAAGGCGAGAGAAGGATCCCTACCATCCTTGTTTCTTGCCTTCAATAAATATCCTTATTGGAGGTACAGGTATGAGAAAGGCAATTGGAACCGCGTTGGCTCTCTGGTTGGTCGCGGTGCTCCTGCCCGCCGAGTCGGGAAGGCTGCGTCTGGCCACGACCACCAGCACCGAGAACAGCGGACTGCTTGCCGAGCTGATTCCCCCGTTCGAGGACAGGACCGGGCTCAAGGT
>JAGLQP010000556.1 GCA_023136785.1 Spirochaetales bacterium | reverse complement strand
CCTAACCCGAGCAGGATGACGGCTGCGTAGGGATCTCCGGCCATCTCCCCGCACATACCGACGGGAATTCCATTGCTGTGCGCGTTGTCCACCACCACCTTTATCAGACGGAGGACCCCTGGATGAAAGGGCTCGTAGAGGTAGGCGATCCTCTCGTTTTCCCGATCAACGGCAATCATATATTGAATCAGATCGTTCGTCCCTATCGAGAAGAAGCTCACCTTTTTAGCCAGGATATCCGAGGTAAAGGCCGCCGAAGGAACTTCGATCATGATCCCGATAGGTACGTTTTCATCGAAGGGCAGACCTCGTTTACGGAGCTCCTCTTTCGCTTCTTCCAGGATTCCGAGGGTAATTTCCAGCTCTTCAACTCCGGAGATCATCGGGAACATGATCTTCAGGTTCCCGTGCACCGAGGCCCGAAGCAACGCCCGGAGCTGGGACTTGAACACCTCCGGCTTGGAGAGGCAGAAACGCACGGCCCGCCAACCCAATATCGGATTCGATTCTCCCCCCGGCTTCACTCCCGGAATGATCTTATCCCCCCCCAGATCCAATGTGCGGATGGTCACGCTCCTGGGCTTCATTCCCTCCAGGACCTGATTGTAGGCCTGCAGCTGCTCCTCTTCATCCGGAAACTTCCGCGGCACGATGTACAGAAATTCAGAGCGGAAAAGCCCAATTCCGTCGGCCCCATGGGCGAGTACCGAATGGATCTCGTCGGGAACCTCTATATTGGATTCAAGTTGAAGGAGCTTTCCATCCCTGGTTTCGGCCCGCAGCTCGTTGAGGTTGAGCAGCTGCAATTCGTGCTGCTGCCAGGCTTTACGGCTGGTTATGTATTCTCTCAGTGTGGCCTCGTCGGGCTCAACGATTACCAGACCGCGATTCCCGTCCAGGATGATCTTTTCGTCATTTCGGACAAACCCCGTAACCTCGGAGAGACCAAGAACAGCCGGAATCTCAAAGGCTCGAGCCAGTATGGCTACATGGGAAGTTTTACCCCCAAAATCTGTGGCGATCCCGACGATCTTTTGCCGATTCATGGAAATGATGTCCGACGGCAGCAGGTTGTGGGCCACGAGGATGCATTCCTCCTCGATATCCGCCAGGGAGCCCTGCTTTTGGTAGAGTAGGTGAGAAAGAATCCGATTGGATATATCCCGTATGTCCAGACTGCGTTCCTGCAGGTATTCGTCTTCACTCGCCTCGAGCTTTTTGGCCAGGGAATCCTCGACTTCCCGGAGCACACACTCCACGTTTTTCTTTCGTTCTTTGAGGGTTCGGGTAACCTCTTCTTGGAACTCCGGATCGTTCAACATCAGCAGATGGGAATTGAGCAGCTTCCTCTCCATTTCGCCGATTTCCGGCTTTCCTCTGTGCAGCAGGACCTCTATGTCCTGAACCGCTCTAGCTCGAGCGGTCTGGAATCGCTCTATCTCATAGGGAATCTGTCCCTGAGAGATCTCGTAGGAGGGTACAATAATGACATCCGGAGAATGCAGACAGGCGGGACCGATCGCGATCCCAGGCGAGACCATGATCCCTTCGACGACCTTCATTTCGAGGTAACTATAAGAGCTTTTTCTAGCACTGTCAAATCAATCCCCCCCCTCGGTCTGCCGATGAAGAGTATAGGAGTTATGGCAAAGAAACGAAACACCCTTGGCTGCTTGTTCTATATCGCCCT
>JAGLQP010000555.1 GCA_023136785.1 Spirochaetales bacterium | reverse complement strand
TTAACCTCGTGCGGCCGCCTCTGTCAAGATCATCGCGTCCGGCACCTTTTGAGGCCGTTCTCTGGCCCGTTCGACTTCGAGCGGGGCGTAGAGGTGATGTACTCTGATCAGCCCTGGTATAATGTGGTACCAAGATAGAAGAAAGAAAACGTAGCTGCCCTACAATAATCGGGCTACCTGATTCGTCTACACCAATGATATGGAGGCAGTATTAGTGCAACGCCTGGAGAAGGTGTACCGGACTGAAAGGAAGACCCTGCTCGGTTTCATTCGCTCACGAACCAAAAGCGAGGAAGAGGCGGAGGACCTGCTGCAGGATGTTTTCTTTCAGGCGATACGCAATGCAAGTGTGACCGAGCCGATCGAAAATATAATAGGTTGGCTGTACACCATCGCCAGAAACAAGATCATCGATCGCTACCGCAACAAAAGAGTCACGGTCTCCCTTCAACAGGAGAAGGAGGACACTACTCTGGAGGAACTCCTCGAGGACAGTGGGATCGATATCGAAAAGGACCTGATCCGCACAGCGGTAATGGATGCCTTGATCGAAGCTTTGGAGGAGCTTCCCAAAGAACAGCGGGATGCTTTCATTCAGCAGGCGATCGAAGGGAAAACCTTCCGGGAAATATCCGAGGAAACGGGAACACCCCTGAACACATTGATCGCCAGAAAACGATACGCCGTGCAGTTCCTGCGCAGGCGCCTCCACGAGCTCAAGGAGATCATCAATGAACTGGCCTGAAATCTTTCCGGACGGGGATGCTACATACGGCGTATGCGGCATTCTCGGAATAGTTGATATATGCAATCAAACACCACGGGGATTTTCCCCTGAGGAGGTAACAAGATGTTTCACAATATGAGACGACCGTTTATACGGGTCGGTATGATACTGGGGGGAATCGTTCTGGCTGCGGCTCTGGCCCTTCTCTTCGGGTTGGTGGTCATGGTTCTCTGGAACTGGATCATGCCGGAAGTCTTCGGATTGAATCCTCTGACCTACTGGCAGAGTTGGGGAATCGTTCTTCTAGCCCACATCCTGTTCAAGGCCGGCGGCCACCGGGATCACGATCGTCACAAGCCGCGAGACGAGTCCTGGAAGGACCGCTTCCGGGACCGATTCAAGAAACGGTTCTGGGACGGAGAGGAGGGACCTCGGCCGGAGGCTCCCCCGGGAGAACCGGAACAGGCCTGAAGTCTTCAGGAACTCAGGCCCGTTCCTCTGTAGCCCGTTTCCCTTGCGGAAACGGGCTTTTTTCACTCTGTCACGTTCTGCCGGGCGTCCCCTCTACCTGTAGTACCGTAGGTATGCGGATAGAAGTGGATCGGAAAGTCGATAACCCTGGGCGATCTTCTCTAACACCCCCCGGTCCATCAGCCGATTGATGATCTGGCCAATCGCCCGAGCACTCAAGGATGTGCTGGATAGGAATTTCTTGGACTGAGGATGAACCACCACCTGTTCCTTGGCCAGGGCGATCAAAACCTTCAACTCGGTCGCAGAAAACTGTCCCAAATAGGTCTCGTACCTACTCTCTCGGTTCTCCAACAGCTGCACCAGGTCTTGTAAATATTGGGCGTTTTTATACGAAATTGTCAGGCCGTTTTGTTGGAAACGATCCTGGATATATGCGTGAAACTCATCGTAAGGAATCGGTGAAAACTCGAGATCCGTCCCCCAACCGTTGAGA
>JAGLQP010000554.1 GCA_023136785.1 Spirochaetales bacterium | reverse complement strand
GTGCCCCCCAGGCTCTGACCCAGCGCCCGGGCGGCGATCGTCTTGCCCACACCGGGGACGTCTTCGATCAAAACGTGACCTCGGCACAGTAAGGCGATGAGCAGTTTTTCGATCGCCTCTTCCTTGCCGAAAAAAGCCCTCTCCGTAGACTTCCTGATTTGCGCAGCCCATTCGCGAACACGCTTCACGGGACTATTATACACGATTTTTCTTTCCCTGTGTGGCTGACGCTGCGGTGAGGGCTCCTTAGTCCAGAGGGACAAAGGCCTTGAAGAGACGGAGCTGCCCGTGAATCGTGTACGGGGATGTCGAGGCGGGGATCATGAGGGAGTCTCCCTTGCTCAACGGCAGTGGATCGACGGCATCTATCGCTCCCTCACCATCGAGACAGATCATCAGCTCGATGCTGCCGGTCTTGGGGCTCGTGTAAGGAGTATCCGGCTGCACTCGGATTTCGGCCAAGCGGAACTCCTCGGCGGGAGTTTGAAACACCCGTTCCCCGGGAACAGTCTCGAGAGCCTCTGCCAGCCGGACCGCTTTTCCTTCGAAACGCAGGATGGACAGCAGCTCCTCCAGGTCCTTGTGTTTTGGAGTCAGCCCGCCCCGTATCACGTTGTCCGAGTTGGCCATCAGTTCGATTCCCATTCCTTCCAGATAGGCGTGGAGAAGCCCCGCTTCCAGAAACATCGTGTCCCCCGGCTGCAGGAGCATGAGATTGAGCAACAGCGGGGAGAGCACCCCGATGTCGCCGGGATACAGCTCCTGAAGACGTACGAGCCAGCGGGCAATCGGCGTTGTTGAGGTTTCTGGGGTGCCGCTCCGCTGCTCCTGGTTCAGCTGACCGCGGGCCCAGTGCACAGCCTCCTCTATCGCTCTCCCTCGGGTTTTCCGGTCCAGACGCATGAGGGCGGCGAAGAATATTTTCAGTCCCGCCGAGTCTGGATTTTTCCGGAAGGCGTCGAGGTGTTCTGAAATACTGGGAAATCCGATCGAGTGGAGAAGATCGAGCATCTCCGGAATGGGGCGAAAACCGTTGAGAGCCCAGAAGGGGGTGAGCGCGGAGATCACTTCGGGTTTGTGGTTTGCATCCCGGTAGTTGCGTTGAAAGGCGTCGAGAGGGATACCCAGTTCGTTTTCCCTGCGAAATCCTTCCCGAGCCTGTTCGAGGTTGGGATGGACCTGGATGGACAGCGGCAGGGCCGCAGCCAGCACCTTGAACAGAAAGGGAAGGCGGCTCGAAAATCTCTGTGCTACTGTGGCTCCGAGTGTTCCCGCAGGGTCTTGGGCGACCAGTTCGGGAAGAGGGAGCTGCCCGCCCTCTTCGAGGAGAACCGTGGAGGGCGCCTTTGGATGTGCCCCCATCCACAGCTCCGCCTGGGGTTTGTCCGCAGGGGAGGATTCCCCGAGGAGCTCTGGGATGGCGGTCCGGGAGCCCCAGGCGTAGTCCTGAATCGTGTTGATCAGACGAAAGACTTCAGCCATTCTTTTCTTACCTGCGCCACCTATAGTACAATAGCCGCCCGGGGCATGTCGTGGCAAGAAAATTCGTAATCGGGGTAGACACCACCACCACCCTCTCCTCCTCCTCGCGCGAAGTCATTGCCTGGGATCGGGATGGGGGAATAGAAGGGTGAGCGTCGCAGAAACGATTCGCAGCCTGGTGCTCGAGCAGGGGGCCGGTACCCCGGTCCGGCGGGTAC
>JAGLQP010000553.1 GCA_023136785.1 Spirochaetales bacterium | reverse complement strand
TCGACTGGGTGGTCAGTGCCGAAGCCCAGGAGACCCAGCCCAAGGTCGGCGCCTACCAGATTCCGACAAATACAAATGCCAAGATGCCCGAAAAGGCAATCGACATCAACTCTGTTAAAACCGTAGACTACGACTTTACTTGGGTTGCCGAGAACGGCGTACGAATTCAGGATCGTTGGACCCGGGAGGTATTCACCCTTCCGCGCTAAACGGAGAAAAGCTTACTCCCAATGAGGGCACTCGATCTGAGTAGAAAAAAAATAGTCTGGGTGGGGAGCGCTATCGTTTTGCTGCTCCTCACCCTGCTTCCCTTCACCTCACCCCCAGAGGGGTTCCTGACGGCCATGCAGGCTGGCGGCAGATCCTATACCTTCTGGGCCCTGCGGGGTGAATTGCCCCTTCTGAACGGATTCGTTGTACTCCTGATCCTGAATATCGTCCTGGCGTTTTTCAGCTTCGAGCAGAGGCTCAAAGCCCGTCTTCAGCTGGGATTAAACCTGCTCGGTGTTCTTCTATTTGCTGTACAGTTCGTGTTTCTGACCCCGGAGATCCGTTTGGGAATCGGAAGCTTCATCCTTTTTTTCGCCTTTCTGCTGTTTCTGTCGAGCTCCCTGTCCCATTTAGGAATAATCCGGGGGGATGCATTCATCTCCGGGTCTATCCTCAGCATTGGTGTTCTACTAGTTATTTTTATCATCTTCCCCTTGGTCATTATTTTAGCGCGGAGCGTCTTTGTCGAGGGAACGCTGAAGCCGGCCAATTTCGTCCAGACCCTGGTCGCCTATCCCAGTACCTGGCGAATTCTTAAAAATAGTCTTCTTATGGCCTTATCGGTGGGCGTGCTATCGACTGGGGTGGGTCTGGCGTTTGCCCTGGTTATTGAACGTTCTCGATTCCGCTACAAACGTTTAATGCAGGGCTTCTCTCTCCTGCCCATTATTACCCCGCCCTTTGTCATAGGCTTGGCCATTATCTTCATGTTCGGGCGCGCAGGGTTCATTACCAGCCAGGTCTTCGGCCTAGAGAGTTCCTTCATCTTTGGTTATCCGGGCATCGTTCTGGCCCAGACCCTCTCTTTTGCTCCCATGGCTTACCTCATTCTCTCTGGGGTGGTTCAGTCCCTCGATGCGGCCTTAGAGGAGGCCAGCTACACCCTCGGAGCCAGTCGCTGGCGTTCCTTTAGAACCGTTATCTGGCCGTTGATTCGACCGGGCCTGGCCAACGCTTTTCTCCTCTCGGTCATAGAATCCCTGGCCGATTTTGCAAATCCCATCCTGCTGGGCGGCGACTTCGACGTGCTGGCCACATCGATCTATCTGGCCATCATCGGGCGCTACGACGAAGTCCTGGCAGCCAGCCTGGGAATCGTTCTCCTCTCCATTACCCTGACCACCTTCGTGCTCCAGAGGTATTGGGTGGGAAAACGATCGTACGTCACGGTTACCGGAAAACCGAGCAGATATTCTGCCCTTCCCATCCCCAAAGGCCTGGATTACAGCCTGTTGGGTTTTTCACTGGTCTGGATCGTTCTCACCCTGGTTCTTTACGGATCGGTTTTTGCCGGGGGCTTTGTAAAGCTGTGGGGCATCAACAACAGCTTTACCCTGATGCACTATCAGCGCTTCTTGAGTGACGGCCTCGAATCCTACCTCACCACAATCAAGCTGGCCGCTATCTCAGCCCCGCTCACCGCAGCGGTTGGGCTAC
>JAGLQP010000552.1 GCA_023136785.1 Spirochaetales bacterium | reverse complement strand
AACGGCGGGAAGTGGTACTCCGGGATCGGCACGGAGAAGAGCAAGGGCACCAAGGTCTTCGCCCTGGCGGGAAAGGTGAACAACACCGGCCTGGTTGAAGTACCGATGGGTATCACCCTGAAAGAGGTCGTCTTTACCGTGGGCGGCGGAATCCCCGACCAGCGGGGATTCAAGGCCGTACAGACCGGCGGACCTTCGGGAGGCTGCATCCCCGAGGACATGCTCGACCTGCCCGTGGACTACGAGTCTCTGGCCAAGGTCGGTGCCATCATGGGTTCCGGCGGTATGATCGTTGCCGACGACAGGACCTGCATGGTCGATATATCCCGGTTCTTCATGGATTTCATTCAAGACGAAAGCTGCGGGAAATGCGTTCCCTGCCGCATCGGCACCAAGCGCATGCTGGAGATCCTGAACGACGTCTGTGACGGCCGGGGCTCTGTGGAGGACCTCAAGATCCTCGAGGACCTTGCCTACTCCATCAAGGATTCGGCGCTCTGCGGCTTGGGACAGACCGCTCCCAACCCGGTGCTCACCACGTTGAAATACTTCAAGGATGAGTACCTGGCTCATATCGAGGAGGGGACCTGTCCCGCCAAGGTCTGCAAAGGCTTGATCCGTTACGAGATCATACCCGACAAATGTACGGGCTGCGGCGCCTGCCTCAAGGCCTGCCCGACCGCGGCCATCACCGGAGAGAAGAAGGAAGTGCACAACATTGCCCAGGAGAAGTGCACCAAGTGCGGTATGTGCTACTCAACCTGCCGATTCGAGGCAATCGAAGTCAACTAGAGGGTTACAGAGACATGAGAGAGTTAGTAAAGCTGACAATAGATGGACAAGAGGTCCGGGTCCAACCCGGAGTAACGATCTACTGGGCCGCCAAAGCGGCGGGGATCGAGATCCCCCATCTCTGCTACGGGGAGGATATCCACCCTTTGAGCTCCTGCCGCCTCTGTGTGGTCGAGGTGGAGGGCATGAAGAACCTGGCCGCTTCCTGCACCTATCCGGTATCCGCGGGCATGGTGGTGCGGACAACGACCGAACGCGTTCAGAAGGCGCGGCGTCTGAATCTGGAGCTGATCCTCTCCGATCATGACGTCAGCTGTATCACCTGCGAGAAGAGCGGAAGCTGTTCTTTAGAGAAATATGCCTATGAGTTCGGCATCAGCGAATCCATTTTCACAGGTCCGGACCGGGCCAAGAACGTATTTCCCATCAAAGAGGAAAATCCCTTCATCGTACGGGACTACAACAAGTGTATCCTCTGCGGACGCTGTGTCCTGGCCTGTTCCGAATTGCAGTTCGACAGCGCCATCGACTACGCCGACCGGGGCTTCAAAGCTCATATCTCAACGGCTTTCGACAGGCCGCTTCAGGACACGCCTTGCGAGTTCTGTGGACGCTGTATCAGCGTCTGCCCCGTAGGTGCGCTGACCGAGAAGGAGCGGGTCAAGAAGGGACGGGAGTGGGAGTTCGAGGTTACCAGCACCATCTGCCCCTACTGCGGCTGCGGTTGTACCCTGGAGATGCACACAAAAGACGGCAAGCTGATCAAGGTGACCACCCCGGCCAAGGGCACGGTGAGCAAGGGCAATCTCTGCGTAAAGGGCAAGTTCGGCATCTATTACATCAATCACCCGGAACGCCTGACAACGCCTCTGATCAGAAAAGCTACTAAATCCGGCGCTTCCGGCGGGAAACCTGC
>JAGLQP010000551.1 GCA_023136785.1 Spirochaetales bacterium | reverse complement strand
AAGAACACGAACAAACCAGAAAAGACAGCGGCAACAGATCGAAGAGCATAGGAGAGCAAAAGCTCTCCGGACGTGTGGAGAAAACAACCTTTCTCTGGTTCGACATCGGCTATACGCTACTGTACAACCTCAGGGAACCGACCTACCGACAGGTTCTCCGGGAACACGGTGCCGAGGTATCCGAAAACGATCTGGTTCACGCGTTTCACTGGGTCGACAAGGTTTTCATGCGGGAATATCCAGGCGTTCTAGGCAAAGATCCGCGGACCTACTCTCCCTGGTACCTGGGGGTCTTGAACTACCACCTCGGCCTGCGCCTCGATCTCTGCAAGGTCTTCACACGCTGGCGGGAGCTCCAGGATGCCACCAAAGATTACTGGCGGGCATTCGATTTCGCCCCTTCTGCGCTGGACCGGTTGAGACGAAAGGGCTTTCGCCTTGGCATCATTTCCAACTGGGACCTTTCAGCCAGATCGACTCTGACGCGGCAGGGTATAGCGGACTATTTCGAGCACATCATCATATCCTCGGAGGTGGGCTGTGAAAAACCGGACGAGGGCATCTTTCATCTCGCTCTGGAGAAAGCGGGGGTTTCAGCATCCCAATGTTTGTATGTCGGTGACAACTACTACGATGACGCCATCGGCAGCATGAAGGTAGGCATGCCTTCGATGATCATCAACCGCTTCGAGCGGAAGGGAATCGGGGAGATAGAGGGGCATCCGATCATCCGGGATATCCGAGAGATAGAGGAATACCTGTAAGCGCTCCCCGCGCCGGCTTTCACTCAAGCAGGAGCTTCCGCAGCCGGCGAAGCGACCGGCTCAAGTTTTGCCGCGCCTGGCGCTCATATCGTTTTTGGAAGTGCGGCACTGTGTATATTTTCGGTAGAGCGAGAAATCCTTCGAGAATGTGGATTCGCCTTTGCCGGCGCTCTCTGTCTGGTACGGAGCTGTATTCCAGACCAATCGCTTCCTCGTAGCTGTCGAACTCTTCCCGGGTTTTCCCGAAGATGGATAGATCGATATCACGGATCAGGGCGCTGTCCCGAGGGCAGAGCGCCTCTGGGGTGTCGTGGTCGGTCAGATATCGGGTAGCCAGTATGAGTGTCTCCACCTCCCGGACGGTTCCGGAAGAGAGATTCATGCTCTCCGCGGCAGATCGAGCCATTCGGGCGCTGAGCTCCTCGTTGTCCGGGGCACGGGGAACATACACCGCGTCATGAAACCAAACGGCCATCTCTACGGCGGCGGGATGAATCGCAAAGGACCGGGCCGCTTCCAGCTCGTCGAGGCAGGCCGAGACATGGGTCCAGTTGTGATAGTGCCGGTGCTCTTCGCTGTACCGGCGATCGAGGACTTCGAACACCTGTTCCGGATTTCCCTGCACCGCAATCCCCGCTCGGCCCAGAAATTCGATGAATCCCAACCAACGGCTTCGCATCGAGCATTGGACTTCTCCCGGTTTCATATGTCGCAAGTGTACAGCAATTTAACCGCCGGCCCAACAGAGCGGAAAAGTGTTGGGTTGCGAAGGACGCAACTTTTGAGTCTTTGAGGATCTCTCTGATATTTCCGCCCAATTGTGGTTGTCCCGCAACTGCGGGCAACCACGATTAGTGGAAGACCACGAGTGCGGCTGTCCCGAATCAATATGTTGCGGTTCATTCAACGAATCCACCGCAAATATGTTGATTGGCCTAGATGTCAA
>JAGLQP010000550.1 GCA_023136785.1 Spirochaetales bacterium | reverse complement strand
TATCGGCCAGCAGATCGAATACCTTGATGATGCCCTTTACGAGCTTCAGCGGAGGAATCGTGTCGGCCATATAGTCCGATGCCGCATAAAATGCCTGATGCAGGACATGACCCGTTTCGGCATGAAAACCGTGGATCTGTCTGATCGTTTCCGGAAACATCTCCAGCATTCTGCTGTTGATGATAGCTGAATGACCGTCATACCCGACTAGATATACGGGGCGATCGTCTACAAACCGATCCAGCTCCTCCCGGGTAATCAGGCGCTTCTCCGCCACGCTGTGACTCGAAACGCCGAAACCGGCAAGGACCTTCGCTTTCTTGTCTTTCGCAGAAAAATCTCTGACCATCCCTCCCATTTCTTCGAAATTTCGGGCTTCCCGTACGTCAAAAAAAACGGCAGCGAAGAGAGCCCAGTTCGAGAAATGCAGGTGTCCGTCGCCAAAGGAGGGCAAAAGCGCCCGTTCTCCGAGCTCGATCCTCTCTCCCGCCCGGGCGAACTCCTCCGGAAGTTCATCTCCGACGTAGAGGATGCGGTCGTTTTTTTCAACCAGGTACTCGAAAACATGATTGTCCCGGTCGCAGGTGACGATATCGCCGTGAAAGATTTTCATAGGCTACAGCATATGCCCGCCGAACCGCCCGGTCAAGCGAGAGGCTGTACAGGCAGCTGCAAAGATGCCTGGGAACAGCCCGTCGACCTCAGGTAGGGGACTCTTGGCAGAAGCGGGAATATAGATTATAAATCCTGAGGGGTTCAGTCATGTATTTCAAACTCATCGCCTGTGATGTATTTACCCGCGAGGTCTGTCACTGCATCGCCCGCTCGCCCCACACAGTGGATGTTGAGTTCACCGAAAAAGGGGCTCACGAAGACAGCGACCGGCTGCGAATCCTGCTCCAGGAGAGAATCGATAAAACCGCAGAAAAAGGCACCCCTTACGACGCAATCCTGTTGGCCTATGGATTGTGCGGCAACGCCACGGCCCAGCTCGCGGCCCGCAATATCCGACTCGTTCTACCCCGGGCGCACGATTGCTGTACCATCTATTTGGGCTCCCGCCGGCGCTTTAAAGAGCTTTTCTCCGACAACCCGAGCCGTCCCTTCAGCTCCGCCGGGTATATGGAGCGGGGAGACTCCTACCTGCACGACGGCGACACCGGTCGGCTTCTCGGTCTGGACAGGAGCTACGAGGATTTTGTCGCTCAGTACGGGGAAGAAAACGCAAAATTCATAATGGAAACACTCACCCTTTCCCGGGACGCAAACACGGACAACAAGGTCATCTACATCGACGTCCCCGAGACCTCCCAGGAGGGGTACGCCTCGCTGTGCAAACAGAACGCGGAGACCGAGGGCCGGGAGTTCATCCGCGTCGAAGGGGACATCCGCCTGATCCGGCAGCTGGTCGAAGGCTCCTGGAGCGACGAGGAGTTTCTGATCGTGGAGCCGGGACAGCGGATCCGCGCCGTCTACGACTGGGAAGAAATTCTCCGGGTGGGCGAGTAGCTCATCCTAGTTCGCCGTCTTCAGAATGCAATGCAGGAGCACGTTGGTTCCGGCTTCGCAGTGCTCCCAGGTCGTGTTTTCCACCTCTACGTGGCTGCGTCCCCCTATCGAGGGGACGAAGATCATCGCCGTGGGGCAGATCTGGTTCATGTAGCTGGCGTCATGGCCGGCTCCGCTGACCATGTGCAGGTAGGAGTAGCCCAG
>JAGLQP010000055.1 GCA_023136785.1 Spirochaetales bacterium | reverse complement strand
AGGATCTGAGAAGGAGAAGAGGAAACTCATGAAAACACGAAATTTCGGCCGCCGGTGGTTGGTGATTCTCAGGCTGGTGATTCTCATCCTCGCCGGATCCGTGGTTGCTCAGCCGATCTGGTCACAGGAAGACAGGCCCATTGTGGAGGAGTGGCGGGACGTGCTTCGCTATGGTATTGACAGCGAGGTGCTGAAGGTTATCAAGAGCATCTCCCAAAGCGAAGAGAAATCCCTGAACCAGGAACTCACCGCTCTGTTCGTAGACTCTCTGAACTTCGAGGTTCGCAAAGCCGTGCTCGATTATTTCGCAACCGAGCAGATCCGGGATGCCGAAGACGCCTCCCTCGCCCTGCTGGACAGCGAACAGATCGATGACAGCCGGCTGATCATCGCCTGTATCAGGTACCTGTCGGCTCTCAAAGCATCCGGGCTGGAGCCTCGTCTGCTGCAATACGTGGATCACGGGAATGAGCAGGTAGCGGAGACGGCGATTACCGGGTTGGGCGAAGTGGGCGGTGAAAGTTCCGGACAGCTTCTGGTCGAGCGTCTGCAAGACGTGGACTATCCGGCGGAACAAAAACCCGAGATCATCCTGGCTTTGGGCAAGATGAAATACCAGGTCGGGGTTGATGCGCTGATCGCCATCACAGAGAACAGAGATGAAGAACGGATCTGGCGCATGTACGCAGCCGTGTCCCTCGGGGAGATCGGCGACGAACGGGCGATTCCCCATCTGAGAGCCATGTTCGCAGAGTCGGACAGTCTGGTAAAGGCCTACGCCGCCTCTGCTCTGGCCAAGTTCGATATGGGTGAAGTGGAGGGTCTGCTTCAACAGGGACTTCGGGATTCGAACGTACGGGTCCGGGTTGCCGCGGCGGGGGCACTGGCGAACGAGCAGGCACGAGACTCAGTGCACATCCTGATTTACAAGGCCAAACACGACCCCGAGCGGCAGGTACGCCTGAAGGCGATCGAAGCGCTCGGCGTGATCGGAACGGGAGCGGCCTACGACTACCTGCGGGAGTTGTACAGCGACAGGATTGCCCTACCCGTATATCGGGAGGCGGCGTTCGTAGCCCTGTGCGAAAACGCCCTCGGCGAAAACCTCGATACCTTCCGTGAGGTCATCGAGCAGGAGTGGAGCAGCAAGGATCAAAAGGTGGTGGAGTTCACCGCCAAGAGGCTGTCCACCACCGAGGCTTCGGGTCTCAAGTGGTTCTACGAACGTTTTCTGGCAAGTGCGAACGTGTATGTGCGGATCTACGCTCTTAGGGGAATCGAGAAAAACGGCCTGCGCTCTCTCCTGGAAAAGGTGGAAAAGGTATCTACGGATGACCCCTATCCCGCGGCTAGAAAAGTAGCCCTGTCGGTGCTGGAGAGGCTGTAAACGTTGGTGAGGGGGATCCCTTCTACCCCTTTTTCTCTGCCTTCGGTGTTGCACCCTTCAGCGGCACATCCCCGATGTGGAACTTGGGCACCGACCGCATCAACCTGTTGATCTCCTCCAGAGGGGAAACGTACTCGTGGAAGTGGAAGGTCACCTCTCGGCCCCGGGTCGAAACTGCGCGGATCTGCTTGCCCAGACAGTCCGCGAGGGGTTTGTTCAGGTCTTGGAAGTACTCACTTTTCTTGGGAACGAAACTGTATTGCTTGCCGTCGTTTCGAATCTCTCCTATACGTCTGGGCATCTGAATGTAGTAGATGAGGAAGGTAGATCCGTCGCCGCCGACGCTGCGTCTTGCACCTGGAGGCACCGAGTGGATGTTCCGGGTGCCTATGTTTGGATTTTGAGAGTCAACCTTCATGATCAAGGGACGAATGCTCCTCCTCCCTTTTCGTGTTTCCGCAATCCCTGCGAAGAAACGGGTGAAGGCTGCATCCTGAAGCCGGTGCCGAATGATGAACGCGAGCACAATGATGACCCCTATCAATATCAGGGCAACAAGCCCGTAGATCAGATAGGGTAGGGGAGGTTGCCAACTTAGGATCCGCCAATCCAGGGTCCGCCGGTCGACTCTGGATAACCCGGTAAGCTGGTCGGTCAAGCTCTCCTTTTCCACCTCCTCGTAGATCAGGACATCGGTTTCCAGCTGTTCTGAAAGCTCTTCCAGAAGATCCTGACCCGTTGTGCCGAGTTCCTCGGTAGAATCATCCGGTTCCCTCTCTCCGGGCATACGCAGGATGTGAACATCCCAGCCCTCGTGTTTGATCTTTTCGCTGCTCTCCAGCAGCCTTGCCAGCACATCCCCCGATTCGAGCCGGTTGGGACTGCCCGGCGGCGGATCGTGGATACCGTCTGTGAGCAGGAGAATCAGTTTCTTGTTCTGCTCGGGGATGCTCCGTGTGTAATCGTAGAGAAAATCCACCGCTGCGATCAGATCCGTATACTGACCGAGGGGCTTTAGAAGAAAAATTCTGTCGATCACCTCGGTCAGATCCGAGGTCTCCTCGATGGAAATCTGCACCTCTTTTTCAGGAGAGTCGGCGAAGCTGAGCAGATGAAAAGAATCTCCCTGATGCAGCCTGTTCTCCAGCAGATCACGCAGCAGGTAGTTCACCACGTCGTCGAATACGGGAAACATGCTCTCGGAAATATCCACCATAACCACCACATCGATGCCCGCCGACCAGGCCAGGCCCGAGAGGCACGTCAGGAGCAGGATCAAGAACATTGCTTTGCGTTTCATACTCTAGTACTCCGACAGATCTGCCTTCTCGATTGCTTCAACTTTGTATTTGAAGTTCTGTTCGCTTATGGCAAAGCTCAGTTCATCGCCGATCTTGTGATTCATCAGCTCGGCGCCGAGGGGCGAGCGATAGGAGATGATGTTTTTCGCCGGATTGGATTCCCAGGGACCCAGGATTGTGTAATCCTCCGTGGACTCGTCGCCGAGGTTCTTCAATCGCACCTTGGTTCCGAAGGATACCGTATCCGTGCTGATCCGTGTTTCCGTGAAAATCTGGGCTTTCTGAAGCTCATCCTGTATCTTCGCCGCGGAGGAATTGAGCAGCCCCTGCCTCTCCAGAGCAGCTTTGTATTCGGCATTTTCCCGAAGATCTCCCTTGTCCATGGCGACTCCGATCTCCGTGGAGTTCTGTGGGATCTGAACTTCTATGATATCCCGCAGCTCCTTCTGCTTGTTCTCGTAGCTCTTGCGTGTCGCCAGCAGCCCCATGCTCACCTTTTCCTTCTCCTGATCACCGAGGAATTGATAGGAGGGAAACTTGCTCTTGATCTGCTGCTTTAAGCTGATCCTGACCGACGGATCGAGCTCCTTGACATCTTCAATCAAAGTGTACAGTCGGGTGATGGATTCTTCGCCCGTTTCCAGGATGTAGTTGAAGAGGTTCTTCTCCTTGAACAAGAAATCCATGACCTGCTTGTTGATTTTTCTGTTGAAGCTCACGTCCCGCTTGTTGTTGATCTCTCGAAAGGTGATATCGAGTAGATGGATCATGCCGATCAGAAGCTTCTCCCGACTGATCTCCATCTTGGCGAACCAAGGTTCCTCCAGAAGGTTGCGGGCGGTCCAGACAAAGGCTTCCCGATATTCCCTGAAGTGGCTTAGTACTTGACCGCTAAGCTCCCTCAAGGTTTCCCATTTCTTGTTGCGAACCAGCTCGTCGATGATGAACTTGCTCTGATAGGTCAGGAACAATCGGGCATATACGGCGGGCCAGTCAGAGTGGTGCTGAAATAGCTGGATGAGAAAGGTTTTCTTGAGCTCCGGATCGCTGATCTTGGCGAACAACTCTTCAACGTTCTCGATCGCTTGAATCAAATCTTGAAAGGTGAACTCGAGTCCGGGATTCAGGTACGGGTAGATGGACACGAGCTGCTGAACCAACATGTGGCTGGAAAGCACAAACTCGTTGATCGATGCGGAGGATTTCAGGAAGCCGGTGAAATAGGAAAACATCTCGGCGAAGTAGTCCGAATCAGGCTCGGCGTGTTCGAGAAAATCTCTTAAGGTCTGTACCCTGTCGAAAAATGCTTTCTGGGCTTTAAACTTGTTGAAGGTCTTCTCCTCGAAGGAGATCGGCTTGTCCCGGACCGTGTAGCGGTCGAGCTTCTCGGGAACATTACCAAATATCGGATCGGTTTTCAGAATTTTCCTGGCTTCAGAGCTCCATTTGGACCACTCGCCGGCGGTGAGAACAGCCGGCACGAGCTGTTCCTTGATCATTTTCATATCGGCCGCGTTGTTAAAACTGCGAATCACGGTTTTCAGCGCCCAGACCGGATCCTTTTTTACTTGAGCTTTGAGCTCTTCCTTCGATTTCGTATGGATCAGAACCCAGATGTGCTCCGAGCTGAGCACCTTCAAGGCGCTCACAGCCATTTTCAGGCTCATCCTGTGGGCTGGTTTCGAGGCAAAATCTATGATGATGACGTCGTTTTCTATGTCTTTGATCTGGCCGATTTTCCAGCTGCTGTGAAAAACGTAGTTGCCTAGATCGAAGGAGATATGTTTCTCGAAATCGGCGATCGCATCGTGCACGTTGCGCCAGCTCTGGCTTAGATTCGAGATCCGCAGATACTCATCGAGTTGGCTGTGTCCTTCATACTTCTTGCGAAAACACTCGACGATTTCTTTTCGAGCTTCGCTGTTTTTCCGTTCGTAGGAAAGAATACGTTTGAGCAGCTCGATGGCCGTATCCCAGTCTTCGTTCTCCGTGTAGTGCGGGATCAGGTAGGTGAGCAGTTGGGCAGCCCGGTCACCGCTTAGAACTTTGACGATCTTTCTTTCGATGGAGAAGAAGAACTCAACATCCTCGGGGGCGTATTCGATGATCTTTTCCCACACCTCCCGCAGGTTCGAGAACATCTTCTTGTTTACGAAGCGGTGGAGGGCCTTCTTCCAGAACTCGATCGCATTTTCTAAATCGCCCTGTTCCTCTTTTCTGTCTGCCAGTAGTTTTACGATTTCCGCCTCTTCATAATCGACCTTGATATATCGCTCCCAGGTCGCGAACTTCAGATCCTGCTCGTTCTTGTTTTCGTAGACATCGGCCAGAGTTTTAAGGGCAAATTTGTTCTCTCCGTACTCGAGAATCCTGCTGCATAGATACTCCACGATGTTCCACTTGTGGTTGTCCGTGAAAATATTGATCAGTACGATGAGGTTCGAATCGTCTACCAGCTGCTTGCTCAGCGAGATGATGCCGGATATATACAGGCCGACAATGCTGTGTCGGGTGTGCTTCAGGTGCTCCTCGCAAACCTCGAGCACTTCATCTTCGGCGCTCTGCTCTTTCGTCGCTGCGACAATATCATCGAGCTCAGCGAAATTATTGATAGAATAGCTGTTCAGCGTAGCTCGGGTCCATTTCTCCTCGTTGAGTAACTCCGTTATCTGTTTCACCAATTGTTCAGACAAGATTCTGCTCCTTCTCACACCATAGGCCGTTTATGTTTTTCTCGCTTCGAGTGGTTAGTTGGCGTATTCGCTATAGATCTCGGGATCGAGTTCTTTTATCTTTGCCAATACTTCTTCAATCTTCTGTCGATCCTCACCGCTGTTGAGATAATGGTCGACAAGCCAAAAATAATGATTGATCAACCTTGGAATCAACCGGTTCTGTCTCTGCCCGCCGACCTCTTTCTCAAGCTGGTAAATGGCCTGCTTCAATTTTCCCAGCTCCAAAGGGCGAAGCTCTCTTTTTACGTTGAACAAACCGAATATTGTCCCATATACAGGAATCCATTCCTGCAGTTCCGCGCCGGCACCCCCGAATCTGCCTTTCAATTTTTCCACCAACCGGAGGATCATTGGCGACTCGAGATAGGAGAGCTCCACGGCTTGGGAATCCATAAAAAAGGATTCCCTGAAAAACGCCTTCGCAGCCCTGTTCTCGTTGACCAAGGAGTAGCAGTCGGCCAATTCGGCCAGGATCGCCGCGTCTTCTCGCCGGTGCTGGCTGGCCAGCTCCAAGAACCTGATGGCATGTTCGTAGTTTCCCTGGCATTTGTGGCACCTGCCGATCCGGAAGAGTATTTCCGGGTCACTGAGGTCCGCTTCGTTGTACAACGTCAAATAGTACTCCAGCGCTTTCCCGAATATATAAAACTTTATATTGAACAGGCACCTTTCGGAAAGGTGCTCCATACGCGAAATAAAACCAGAAAACACCTTCCACTGGTTGAGATAGTATTCCCCCTTCTCGTAAGCCCCTGAGATGGCGGTCAGGCGGTCTTCCCGTTCCAACCAGAAGTTGGCGCACTTCAGCGCATTCGTGACATCCCCCGATTCAAAATCAATTTCCAGTGCCCGTTCAAGCATCGTGCACGCCTCTTTGAACCGGCCCTCCTTGAAGTTGAGATACACTCTATTCAGTATCTGTATGATCTCATTTTCTTTAAACGTCAGTTGTTTTTCCGCCACAGAATTTTCCAGGGAATGGATCGAACTAACTTATGATATGTAATTATAACATGATGAGGAGTTTAGTCAATCTTGATCGCTTGAGGATCCCCGTTGCCCCAATTGACTGTTTGCATCGGAAGATGTCTTTCTGCTATGATATTCCCATGGCAAAACCATCAACAACTCTGGTTGCACCGTCGATCCTGTCTGCAGATTTCGGGTATCTTGCCGAGGAAGTGCAGCGGATCAACAAAGGCGGGGGCGACTGGATTCATCTGGACATCATGGACGGAGTCTTTGTACCCAATATCACCTTTGGTCCGTCGATGGTGGCAGCGCTGCGGCGCCACAGTCCTTTGCCTTTCGACACCCATCTCATGATCGTTCACCCTGAAAAGTATGTCTCGGCGTTTGCCGAAGCCGGATCCGATAACATTACGATCCACTATGAAAGTACGGTTCATGTACATAGAGTCTTACATCAGATTCGGGAGAAGGGGAAAAAGGCGGGGATCTCCATCGTTCCCTCCACACCGGCAGCCATGCTATCCGAGCTCCTTCCCGAACTGGATCTGATTCTGGTCATGACCGTAAATCCCGGTTTCGGCGGACAGAAATTGATTCCTCAGACGTTGGAAAAGGTGAGCCAGTTGGCCGAGATCAGAGAGAAGGGCAACCATGGGTATCTAATCGAGGTGGATGGAGGTATCAACAGGGAAACCTGCAGACTCGCAGTGGATGCGGGTGCCGATGTCCTGGTAGCCGGTTCGGCGATTTTTGATTCGAAGAATCCGGAAGAAGAGATTAATGCCTTAAAATGCCGATGAACAATTATAGATACAGTTTCTTTTTCCACGAGTCGAAAAATAAAAGAGGACCTATGCTTCGTAGATGCCTTCTCATCGGCCTGCTTTTTTTCTTGCCCGTGTTGCTCTTTTCGCAAGTTTCATCCGGAGCCGGTCAACTCAAGACGGGGCTGCTCCTATTCAAGCAGGAAAAATACCAGGAAGCGGTCCGCAGTTTCCGGGATGTGATCTTCAATTCTAAAAGCCCGGGCAGCCAAGCGGATGCCTACTACTGGACATCCCGGGCCTACCTGGCACTCAATATGTACGAAGAGGCGGAGAGAAATCTCGAGTATTTCCTGGCCACCTATCCAGCCCATCCTCTGTACCCCGATGCCTTGTACCAGAAAGGACGGCTGCTCTATCTTCAGGGCGATCCGCAGAGCAGCATTCAGGTGTTGGAGAGCTTTGCAGCGGAGTATCCCGATTCTGATTACCTGGGAAGCGCCTACTTCTGGTTGGGGGAGTGTCTGTTTTCGTTGGGGCACCTCGAGGAGGCTGCTCGGGTATTCAACAAGGTTATCGAGGAGTTCCCCAAAAGCGTCAAGCTCGAGGCTTCCCGCTATCGACTCTCCCTGATTGAGTTTAAGAAACGGGAAGATGAGCTTCTGAAACTTCTCAATTGGAGCCACGAAGAAGCGCTGAAGTCTGTTGAAGAGTTCCAGCGGCGTGAGAAGGCGTATGAACAGGCGATAAACGTGTATCAACGGAAACTAAGTTCTGCAACAGCCGGGGAAGCAGCCGGTACGGATTCGGTGACCGGTGTGAATTCAATCGAACTGGAGCGCCTGAAAAACAAAATCGCTGGTTTGGAGGCTGAGCTGGCCGCCCTATCAGTCGAAAAAGGGGCAGAGGAGGCGGCAGAGCGGCCAACAGAGCCCCTGGTGGAGGAGGATGGTAACCGGCGGAAGACGTTGGAGCTGAAAGAGGATGCTTTGGCTCTAAGAGAGACCCTGCTGCAAACACTGGCGGAAACGACGGAACAGGGACAATGAGGCTTTTTAGAAAAATTCCGATCCTGACTGTCCTGGTTCTGGCCGTTTCCCTGACATCCCTTCCTGCACTCGAAATTAATGAGGGCAGGGTGCGGCTGATTCTTCATGAAGGAATCGGACGTTTCTCTCTGTATGCCAGATCAGGTTCTACTCAGGACACCGAAATCCCCCTTTTCGTGGATCAGGATCCCAGAACCTCAGGTATTTTATTGGTGGTCAACGACAAGATCTACAAGCTGGGTGACACCGCTGAGTTTTCTGAAAAGGTAGAAGAAGCAAAGATTTCAGGAGTCCCTCGATTCGAGTGGGAATCGAGAACACTGAAGGTAGTGCAGGAGTTTTCCTCCGTCTCTTCCCCCACATCGACAGAAGCTGAGGGGGTGCGTATGTCGATTCAAATCACCAACCTCTCCCGCAGCAAGCTCTCTGTCGGACTACGGATGTGTTTCGATACCTATTTGGGGGAAGAAAACCTGTCCCACTTCACATCGGACCGTCACCAGAACATCCGAAACGAACTAACCGTAACAAGTGAGGATATGATTCGCTACTGGCTGTCCCCTTCATCCAAATCTCCTCAGGAAATCGGTCTGATGTGCATCACTTCCGGGGCGGACATCACTTCCCCCGACAAGATCGTGTTCGCAAACTGGAAACGTCTCAGCGATGCTTCCTGGGATTATGAAACCTCCAGCAACAGAAACTTCAACCTGATGCCCTACTCAATCAACGATTCGGCGGTGTGCATGTATTATGAACCGGTGACAATCGCCCCTCAAGGCAG
>JAGLQP010000549.1 GCA_023136785.1 Spirochaetales bacterium | reverse complement strand
CTCACGAAGCTGAAGATCAGGGCGCCGATCAGGGCAAAGTAGACGCTGCCCCGGCCGCCGGTCAGGGCGATGCCGCCCACCACTGCGGCGGCTATCGCTTTCAGGGTCAGCGGATCCCCCATCCGGGCATCCCCGGAGCGGTTCTGACCTACGAAAAACAGAGCCGCTAAGAGGATGAAAACCGAATTGATCATGCAGGCCCGCATCTGAACCCAGGCGGTGTTGATGCCGGTTTCGTAGGCACTCTGGCTGTTGCTGCCCACAGCATAGATGTATCTACCGGTTTTGGTTCTGCTGATGACCCACCAGAGGACGCAGCCCAGTAGAACCAATATGAGTGCAGGCGGGATGATCTCCCCAAAAGCTTTGAGAAATGCAGGCGCAGTTTCTATATTGCGGATTTTGTAAAATGCCTGGAACCAGTCAACAGTCTCGCCGCCCGGTGTCGGGCGCAGGAACAGGGCAATACCGAGCCAGATGAAGGAGGTGGCAAAGGTTACGATCACCGGAGGGATCCTCAGGAAGCCGATACCGAAACCGTTGACGGCACCGATCGCCATAGCGACGGCAAAGGCCACCGCAAGGGCAAAGAAGCCGGTAATCGGAACACCCTCTTTCATCACCGAGGTCAGCACGCAGGTCATCAGGGAAAGGGCGGTTCCGACGGACAGATCCAGTCCGCCGGAGAGGATCACCACTGCCTGGCCCATGGTCAGCAATATCAAGGGCGTGAAGGAGTTGATGTTCCTGACGATGGATTTCATGGCAAAGAAGTTTCTCTGCAGCACCGCAGTCAGGGTGAACATGAGGATCAGGATGAGCAGCCGGGAAAAATCCGGGTTGGAGACCAACCTCTTCAGGACAGAATTAATTTTCACTTTCCGCTCCCTATCTCAACGCGCATCGAGGTGGCTACGATGGTGTCGTCGGTGATTTCCTCGCCCGCCAGGGTAGCGACGATCTGTCCTTCGTACATGATTATCAGTCTGTCGCAGTGCTCGATCAGCTCCTCGCTGTCGCTGGCGTACAGGATCACGCTCATCTTGTTCTCTTTGACCTGGCTGCCGATGTATTCGTACAGGTCCCTCTTGGCACCGACATCGACGCCTTTTGCCGGGTCGGCCAGCAGGAGAACGTTGGTGTCGAAGGAAAGCCACTTTCCTACGACCACCTTCTGCTGGTTCCCGCCTGACAGGGAATTCACGGGCATGTCGAGATTGTAGGTTACGATAGCCAGGGCATCAATGACCTCTTGAGTTTCTTGCCTGTACTTCTTTTCCGGTGTAAACAAGGGCTGCGCCCTTAGCCCCAGCTTGGGGAAAATGATATTGGTAAATACCGAGTGCCCGAGAAAGAGTCCTTCCAGCTGCCTGTCGCCGGGAACGAGGAGGATGCTGTTCCGGATCGCATTGGCAGGTCTGTTCAGCCTGATCTTTTCGCCGTTGAGCTCAACATCGCAGGAAACGCCGGGGTAATTACCCGCCAGGGCGAGCATCAGCTCGTGCTGCCCCTGTCCGGCAAGCCCCCCGATTCCTAATATCTCGCCACGCTTGAGCTCAAAGTCTATATTTTTCAGAAATCTCCCGTGGTTCAGGTTATTCACGCGCAAGACGATTTCATCGCCGACGGTTCTGCGGGTTTTTTCGATTCGAGCCTTCCCCACCTCTCCGGTGATGTAGTTGACGATCTTTTCCGGATCCTTCACATCTTTCGTGAAATCCACGTTGGCAA
>JAGLQP010000548.1 GCA_023136785.1 Spirochaetales bacterium | reverse complement strand
AATCATCTTCTCGCTCGTTTTGATCCCGCGAAATCGGAGCCTGAAGGACCTGAAGGGGCATCCTCCGCCGCGCAGATCATCCGTGCCAGATCCACCGATGCGGTGAATCTGCTTGAAGAGCTGCGGACCATGAATATTTCCGAGGACCAGAAAGGCCTGATTACCGAGGCTGAAGCCTATGCCAAGGTCAGGGACGGGTTCGAGAGGTTCATTTTACGCGGCGGCGGGGTGTTCTTCGAGGCCAAGATCGATGACGCCAAGAAAATAGAGATCCTTTCCCGGGCCGTTGCAGATTCGGTGCGCAAGTACATGGCGCCGGATGATCGGTACCGCCCAGTATTCAAAACAGAAGACTTGCCTCGTTTCTTCCGCCAATTAGTCAATTTCTTTCTTCCGATTCTCGCACCCGAGGGTCAACAGGATCCGCCCTACGGAATCGAGGAGGGAGAGGAGGTTCAACTGTCCTCGGAACGGATGAAGATGCCCCTCTCACAAGCGGTGTACTATCTGGAAACAGAGCTCATGCCTCAGCTGCAAAAAGATTTGGAGGCCAATCCGGGCAGCCGGGATCTGCAGCGGCAGATTTCCCTGATACAAGACAAACTGCGAGAGTACAAGAACATCACCTTCCGGTCCAGGGCGACCCCGATCAATCTGGAGAAGGGATTTTACACCGACTGGCTGAGTCAGTACACCGCCGACGGGGAGTTGTTGGTAACCGTTTCCATTCCCGTGAAATACAAATCCGGGACCAACCTGGACAGACTCAGGGAGATGGTGCAGACCGAGCTGGTGCGTACGCTGGCCGGAAAGGGTATCTGCCCCGCCCTGGACGAGGACTATCGCTTTCGAAAAAGCCTGGAAAGCGGCCGCAGAGGCAGCTCCCGTCTGCCTAGCTTCAAACTCGATATCAGGCGGGGATTCCAGGAACTGAAGACCTTGTATCCGGCCTTGAAGCGTTTGGAGGACAGAGGGGAGTTCCAGCAGCTGGTCGACCTGGTCGGCAGCTCCGGTAGAAAGAGGTCTCAGAAGCTCATAGAGAGTATGATTCAAGGAGATTCCCGGGACTTGCTTCAACTGCCCTGAGTTCCAGATCGGTGTTTGTCAAGATAGTTGTCTCTCAGGTCTCCGACGTCGGCCGGCCCAGCCAAAGCTCCAAAACTTCGCTTTTAAGGCGTCCAAGGCGTCTCTGGTTAAACAGAACACAGGTATTGATCACATGCCAGAATTCGAACAGAGAAGAAAGGGCGTTGTTGCTCTTTGGAACCGCATCCGACACCATCTCGACGTGAGTTACGTGAAGCGAGGAGAAAGCTTCCGGGTGTACCCACTCCTGCAATGCACGGAGGAACCAACAATGCTCCAACTGGACGACGGAGCACCCGGTTTCTTTGAACAGCTCGAGACGCCTTGTGCGGGATAGGATGAGATTGTAGTGGGTCAAGATCCTTCCCGTTAGGAACAGAACCTGACGGCGATCGGCCAGGGTCTCCAGGATACCCTCGATTTCCGCTCTTCTTTTGACCGGCAGAGGCTGGGAATTGTCAATACAGATATCTTTACTGCTCAGCACCAGATCCCCCCTGTTCAGCCGGGGATCCAGGGCTCCTGCACCGCCGACATCCACAATATCTGATATCTGCCCCGTATTGATTCGGGAGATGAGATCCGGATGCGGCCGCCGCAATCTCGTACCCACACCCGGGAAATAAAAGGTGATCCTGTGGCCGGCC
>JAGLQP010000547.1 GCA_023136785.1 Spirochaetales bacterium | reverse complement strand
TACAAGGGATTATACCTCATTTTGAGCCCAGATCAATGGAGGTAATCGCCGTCCCGCTACCGCTCAATAGAGGTCGCTTCGCAACCGTGTCACGGGACAGCCTCAATTGACCAAGACGAAAGAGTCGGATAAAGTCGGGTGTTGTATTGTAGGGAGGCGCATCTGTGAAAATTTGGATAAAGATTCTGGTCGGCAGCATACTCGGTGTTCTGCTGGGGATCTTTCTGCCCGGAACGGAAAAGTCCATGGAGCTCTTTTCCTACATCAACCGTCTCTTTATCCAGATCGGCCGCTATGTGGTCTTTCCCCTCGTGTTCTTCGCCCTGGTGGTGGGCACCTACGAGCTCAAGCGGGAGAAGAAGATCTTCCGGGTGTACGGTAGGATCATTCTATATCTGCTGCTCTCTACAGCGCTGCTCATCGTTGTGGGCATGGTCACGGTCCTGGTTTTCAGTCCGGAGCGTATTCCCATTATCGTAGAGCAGGAGGTCGAACTTCAGCTTCCCGGTATCAAAGAGACGCTGCTCGGCTTGTTCCCGGAGAATCTCTTCCAAGCTCTGGTGGGGTCTGGCAGTATCATGCTTCCGGTGGTGTTTTTCGCCTTGCTGCTGGGCGTGAACCTGACCTTCGATCTGGGCATCACCAGCCCGGTGGTACAGCTGACGGATTCCCTGAACCGGATCTTCTACCACATCAACTCGCTGCTCTGCGAGCTGTTCGGCTTCGCCATGATCGTGATTACCGCCTACTTCATGATGACGGTCAAACTGAACGAGCTGACCCTGTTCAAACAGATCCTGATCATCATCGGCATCGACAGCGCCCTGGTCATCTTTGCCATTTTTCCCGTTCTGCTGTACTTCCTCGGGGGCAGGCAGAATCCCTACAAGTGGCTGTACGCAGTCCTCGCACCGGCTCTGACTGCCTTCTTCAGCGGAGACAACTACCTGTCGGTGGTGATGCTGGCCAAGCACGGAAAGGAAAACCTGGGGGTTCCCCGCCGGGTGGGCTCGGGGGTATATTCGATATTCGCCATCTTCGGGCGAGCCGGAACGGTCCTCGTGGCCAGTGCAACCTTTTTGCTCGTGCTGAAGTCCTACTCCAGTTTGGAGATCACCTTCTTTCAGGTGCTCTGGACCCTCCTTTTCTCCCTGCTCATCTCCATGACCCTGGGAACGGTGCCCGGATTGGGCGCCTACGTGGCCCTGTCGACTCTCTGCGCCATCTATGGGAGGGGTTTGCAGGAGGGCTACCTGATTCTCAGACCCATCGCACCGCTGTTGATCAGTTTCGGAGTGCTCCTGGATGTGCTGACCTCCGCCTTTGTCTCCTTGCTCGTGGCCAGGCACGAACAGATCGCCCAGGACGTGGATGTCTATGATTTTGTCTAAGATTCCTTCGGGGGCAGGTGCCAGATCAGGCTGATTAAACCGGTAACGAGCAACCCTTCCGGAAAGGGCAGATCCTCATCGTCCCAGAGCAGGTAGAGGGGCCAGGAAGCCCGCAGCGACAGTTTCAGATCGATGTTCTCCAAAATTCTGTAGGTGCCGAAGAAACCGGTCTCCGGATAGAGAAAGCGGAAGGCGTAGAAGTAACTCAGGGTGTTGCCGAAGTTCTGGGACGCGTCCGGGGAGACGGGGAGGGGAATCGGCATACGCAGGAAAGCGGAAAGCCCGAAGTCCGTACCCAGGCTGAAAGATTCCCGGTTCAAGAATTTGTAGGCCAGTCGAAAATCT
>JAGLQP010000546.1 GCA_023136785.1 Spirochaetales bacterium | reverse complement strand
AACGGGGCAAGAGCTTGAACCGATCGTTACCCACAGGGTACCGCTGGAAAACATCCTGGAAGGGCTTGAGTTGATGAAGAACAAGCAGACCCTCAAAGTTGTGGTCAGTCCTCAAGGGAAGGGTGATGGGTATGGGCACTAGACTATTTAACAAAATCGCTGTCGTCACCGGGGGAGGCGGAGGCATCGGCGCTGAAATCTGTTCCTCTTTTGCCAAGGAAGGTGCTTCGGTTGCCGTGGCCGATATCGATATTGATGCGGCTCAGAAAGTTGCTGCTGAAATCAACAGCTCAGGGAGCCGGGCAATTGCCCTCTCCTTCGATGTAGCCGATATTGGGGCAACAGAAAAAGCGGCTGACCGGACTGAAAATGAACTGGGCCCCATAGATATCTGGGTCAACAATGCCGGAGTTTCTTATATCGTGCCCTTCCTCGATTGTACTGAAGAATTGTGGGACAATACGCTGCGGGTCAATTTAACGGGCACATTCATCGGCTGCCGGGAAGCGATCGGGCGCATGCGCCAGCGAAAGCAGGGCGTGATCCTCAACATGTCTTCTCAATCAGGGAAAAAGGGCAGTTCCCATTACGCGGCTTACTGCGCCAGCAAGTTCGGGATTATCGGCCTTACTCAATCGCTGGCCGTTGAGTTTGCCTCCTCCGGAATCCGGGTAAATGCCTTGTGCCCGGGCGTTGTTATGACAACCCTCTGGAAGGATATGAAAGAAGATTACGCCTCGAAAAGGGGAATAAAAACCGAAGAGGTGATCCCGTATCTTGAAAAGAGAATACCGATGGGAAGATTGTGTACACCCGGGGACATTGCCGGTGTGGCTGTTTTTCTGGCAAGTGATGAGTCAGCCTACATCACCGGCGAGGCAGTAAATATTTCAGGCGGGCAGATGATGTTATGAGCAGGATTTATATCGATAAAAACGGACATTCGCTTACCAGGGAGGCAGTACAGACGATTCCCTCGGAAAAGCTGCGGGATTACACGGCAATTCCAATTGAGATAATGCCGACTCATGCTGCCCTTTACGAAGCCATTGCCGAGATCATGATCGAGACCATCACCTCACAAAAGGGGAAAAAGACAACCATGATCCTGCCCGTCGGACCAACGGCACAGTATCCCTTGTTCGCGAAAAAGGTCAAAGAAAAACATATCGATTGCCGCAATCTGTTTACTTTCAACATGGATGAGTTTCTCGATCGAACGGGCCGGACGATTCCCGAAGATCATACACTGAGTTTCAAAGCAGAAATGATGAAAAAGCTTTTTAATTTGATACCGTCAGAACTGAAAATGCCGCTTGAGCAGATGTTTTTTCCAAGGCACGACAATATGGACTTAATCGATCAAATGTTTGACGAACATGCACCGGATGGTGTGGACCTCTGCCTGGCGGGGGTCGGTCCTGAAGGGCATTTTGCCTTTAACGAAAACCCGAACAGCGGCCACATCGATATTTCGGAGGAGGAGTTCCTGGCAGACCGGACCCATCTTGTTTTGGTGAGAAGCTCTACCGTCGATATGGACGCGCTGGTGGCCGGGTGTGGCGATCGTTCCATGATTCCTCCCTTTGCCGTTACCATCGGTCCCCGCGACGTGTTATTGGCCAAAAGAATGGAGGTGATTCTGTTTGCGGGAAAATTTCAACGCACCGCCTTCAGGGAAACCCTGTTTCGAGAGCCGACCATGGCTTTTCCCGGAAGTTATCTCAAGCTGAGAAGAA
>JAGLQP010000545.1 GCA_023136785.1 Spirochaetales bacterium | reverse complement strand
TACTCGTCCTTGCTCAGCCATAACTCTTCCATCCGGTACAGATGGAAGGAATCGTGCAGCAGGATGTGGCGGACCAGGATCTTGAAACCGTACTGCTCGTACTCCGGATGAATCGCAGTCTTCTCCCATAGCGCGGCATCGCCACTTTCGATCAGCTTGATCTGCTTGTCCCGCCAGCGGGCGAAGGAGGACAGGATGTCGGCGATCGGTTTGATCTTCTTCTCCTTTTTCTCTTCCTGTTCATCGGGGAAGTAGGGCACGAACTCGGGGCGTTCCTCCTTGACGAAACGCTCCAGGCGTTTGTAGAGCATCAGCTGGACGATGGCCAGGTGCTCTGCGTGTTCGTAGAGACTCCAGAATCCCTCTCTGCGTCTGCGGTGCAGCTGAGCTTCCGGAATTCCGGAAACAAAATCCTCGAGAATCTTAGGACCGATCTTCAATCCCTCGATCAATTCCTCGTGGGCTTTATTGGGATGGGACATATCAACCTCCAGGATCGCAGGAACCCTATTGTATTGCAGGGAAAACCCCCTGTCGAGGTGGAGCGAATACTCCGGGATCCCGAATTCAATGTGTTGACCTGAGCCTCATCATCTCTTATCCTTACTAATACATATCTACAAGGAGGTACTGCGATGAAAAAGTGGTACGTACTCGTGCTGGTCTCGCTCACACTGGCCTTGATTTTGGGGGCCTGTGGTCCCGCGGAGAAAGAGGCCACGGAAGAAGCCGCCGAGGCAGTAGGACGGCTCCAGTTGATTAAAGACAGGGGCAAGGTCATAGTCGGCTGCAACGCCGAGCTTCCGGGCTTCGGCTACATCAATCCCAGCGGCGATTTCGAGGGATTTGACGTAGATTTCGGTAAAGCGATCGCTGCCGCAATCTTCGGAAATGCCGACAAAGTTGAGTACCGCCCCCTGACAGCGGCCGAGCGGCTTCCGGCTCTACAGACCGGGGAGATCGATGTCCTGCTCCGCAATACGACCTGGACGCTGACCCGGGATACGGCCAACCAGCTGGATTGGGCGGTGGTGACCTTCTACGACGGCCAGGGCATGATGGCCCGCAAGGACACCGGCTGGACGACCTTCAAAGACATGGAGGGGGCTACCGTAGCTGTGACTACAGGAACAACCACGGAGATGAACCTGGCCGACTCCTTCCGTTCGAGGAATATTGACTATACACCTCTGCTGTTTGAAAGCACCCAGGACACCAATACCGCCTACGAAGAGGGCCGGGCCGATGCGGAGACTTCAGACAAGTCACAGCTGGCCGCGCTTCGTTCCGCCATGGCGAATCCGGATGAGCATATGATTCTGGACCTGACCATGTCCAAAGAGCCGCTGGGACCGTTAACGGCCCACGGTGACAACCAGTGGAACGATGTCGTGCGCTGGGTAAGCTGGGGCATGATGCAGGCCGAAGAATCCGGCGTCAGTTCGAAGAACGTCGACCAGATGCTGAGCAGCAGCGATCCAACCATACGGCGTCTGTTGGGCGTTGAGGGCGAGGTAGGTAACAACCTGGGCTTGCCTGCCGATTTTATGGTCAAGGTACTCAAGCAGGTCGGCAACTATGCAGAGGTCTACGATCGGCACTTAGGACCTGAGGGCATCAATATTCCCCGCGGACCGAACCGGTTGTGGACCGACGGAGGATTGCTGTATCCGATGGCCTGGCGCTAGACCGGGATCGTTCTGTACAAATACTTAAGGCGGCTCGATATGTCTGATTTTGAGATCATA
>JAGLQP010000544.1 GCA_023136785.1 Spirochaetales bacterium | reverse complement strand
GTGAAGATCAAGAAATTCAAGAAAGGTGAGCCGATTTGCCAGGAAGATACCTTTGGCGGCGAGATGTATGTCATCATTTCGGGAAAAGCACAGGTGTATAAGATGATCGATGATCACAGAATCGACCTGGCGTATGAGGAGGAAGGGGATTTTTTCGGCGAGATTTCTCTCTTGATCAACTGCCCTCGTACTGCATCTGTGGTAGCAGTTGAAGACACGGAAGTCCTCGTCCTTAGCAAAACCAGCTTCATCGACAAGATTGTATCAGACCCACGTTTTGCTCTAAAAATGGCGACAACCATGGCGAAACGCCTGGAAGAGGCACATAAGGTCATTTCTAGACTCGAAGGAGCCCGGAAGAGCCTTGAGTTGCTCTACAAGACCAAATAACCGCATGCGACTCATGAGAGTTTTTGAGGCATTTTATCTAAAACTCCATGGAAAGGAACGGTAAAACCCGTGGCCGATCTAGCAAGTGAGGCAACCCAGTCGATGTTCGGGAAAATAGACCTGGGGACGATCCAGCAATCTGTCAGCGAATCGATTCCGGTCACGTTTAGACTCAAATCTTTCGCCAGGAACCAACACGGAGTGCTCGACAGGATCCTCGAGGTTTTCCTCTCGGAGCTCGGTCTGGAAGGGATACATGCGTCCCTGTCCTACTGCACTAAAGAACTCATCTTCAACGCACAGAAGGCGAATTCAAAACGTATTTACTTTCAGAACAAAGGACTATCTATTACCGATGCTGATGATTACAGGAAAGGAATGAGACAGTTCCTCCACTATCTCACCAAAACCGCTGGAAAGGAAGATCAGCAGCTCGACGAAGGTGATTTCGATATCGTTCTGACGATTCACGCTTCCGGGGGTATGTTCAACATCGAGGTACGCAATAAAGGAGAAATGACAGACGAGGAGTCCTCCCGCATCTACGATCGAATCATCAAAGCACGTGGATTCAGCTCCTTCTATGAAGCTCTGAACTCAGTGGGGGACGTCACCGAAGGCGCAGGACTGGGCATCGTCATCCTGATTCAATTCCTCAAACGGATTGGTCTTGGTGAGGAGGCCTTCTCTATCGAATCGGAGGAAGGCTCAACAACAGCGTCTTTACAGATTCCGATAGCCCGGGTACAACTCGACAAGATGCATGCCCTTGCGGAGGTGGTGGCTCGCGACATCGATTCCCTGCCCCATTTTCCGGAAAACGTCATGGTCCTTCTGGCCCTGACCAGAGATCAAAATACACAACTCACCATGATCGCCAAAAAGATCAGCGCCGATCCCACCCTTACCGCAGATCTGCTCCGGTTGGTGAACTCAGCCTACTTCATGCTCCCCCGCCGGGTGGTCGATATCCTGGAAGCTGTCAAGCTCATCGGAATCAAAGGTCTGCAAAACCTTCTGTTTTCATACGGCACCCAAAAAATCCTCAGCCAGACGTACAGAAATATGCGAGAACTCTGGGATCATTCGTATCAAACAGCCCTGTACGCTTTTCTTTTGGCCCGTAGTATAAAGCGCTCCTACAGTAAGCTTGATGACGTATACGTGGCGGGAATCCTTCACGACTTGGGGCTGATCGTTGTTTCCTATTTACACCCCGCGCTGCAGAAGAAAATACGCGGTTTTTGCAGGGAAAAGAACATCCCTCTCAAGGTGCTGGAGGATTTCTCCTACGGATTGAATCACGCGGACACCGGTGGGCTTATCGCAAGTAAGTGGAACTTTCCCGACCAGCTGGTCG
>JAGLQP010000543.1 GCA_023136785.1 Spirochaetales bacterium | reverse complement strand
AATCCAAACTCTGTTGTATCAGTGCTCGTATCTCCTCCGACGTATAGGTTGGGTGAATCTGAACCAGGACAGAACCACGGTAGCGGTTTTGGCCCTCCTGGAAGTCTCGGTACACGGCAACAGAGGTATGGCGAACATCCTTGGAGCGCTGCATATCCACTCCCCGGCGGATAAAGAACAGCTCCTGTCCATGGATCTGTCTGTCGATTATTCTCCAGGCGCTGATCTCTTCGATGCCGCCCAGGATTTCATTTAATCGTGTTATCATCCCGGCCGATTATTGCGCTCCACTTCCTCTGAGCCGATGATCAGCCCGACGACCTCGTCCGGGGTGGTATCCTTGGTTATGCGCTCCGCCACCTTCTTGCCACGCCGCATGATCACGAGACGATCGGTCACCGAAAAAATGTCATAGAGCTGGTGGCTGATGATGATGATCGGGATGTTCTGCGAGCGCAGCAACCGCACCAGATCCAGGACTTTGCGCTGCTCATGAACTCCGAGCGCGGCTGTGGGCTCGTCCAAAATCAGCAGCTTGGCGTTCCAGTAGATCGAGCGGCCGATGGCAACAGCCTGCCGCTGCCCGCCGGACAGGGTCTTGATCTGGTTGTGCAACGAGGGGATTTCGATCTCCAGACGATTAAGGACCTTTTTCGACTCCTCCCGCATGGATTCATGGTCCAGGACCTTGATGAAGCCGAGAAAGGGCTTGGTCTTCTCACGGCCTAGGAAGATATTGGAGTAGGCGTCGAGGTTTTCCGCCAGGGCCAGATCCTGGTACAGAGTCTCGATCCCGAGCTCCAGAGCGTCCATGGGAGTGCCCATCTTCACCTCCTTGCCCTGGAAGAAGATCCGGCCTTCGTCGGGGTGGTAGACTCCGGAGACCATTTTGATCAATGTAGACTTTCCAGCCCCATTGTCTCCCAGCAGGCCCACAACCTCGCCGGGGTACACCTGCATGTCCATATGATCCACTGCCACGAGACCTCCGAAGCGTTTGGTCAGGCTGCGCACTTCAAGCGTCGCGTTCTCCATTCATTCCCTCCTTCCGGTCAGCTCGGGGAAGAACTGATCGATCACCACAGCTAAGACAAGAATCCCGCCGATGACGATATAACGGTTGTGGTATGGGATACTCAGGTTGACCATCCCGGTTTCAAGAGTGGCGATGATCAACGCGCCGATAATGGTGCCTTTCACCGTCCCGGTCCCACCGTAAAGGCTGGCACCGCCAATCACTACAGCCACCACTGCGTCCAGCATCCGGGCGCTGCCTGCATCAGCCCGGCCGGTCACATATTTTAGGACATAAAGCACCCCCGATAGGGAGGCGAAAAACGAGGAGATCATGTAGATACGGGTCAAATGCGAAGTAACATTGATGCCGGAACGCAGGGCCGCGTCTATATTGCCGCCGATGGCGTAGGTGTGCCGGCCAAAGCGAGTACGCCGCAACAGGAAAGAGAAGATCCCAACGAACACGAAAGCAATCACCACGATGATTGGGATAATCGCAAGCATCGAGCGCATCTCCGGACGGGTTAAGTTCTGCGGCCGAACAAGGAAAGAAACCATCTTCCGCGGTACGATGTACAATAGGTATTCGTTGCCGATCACCCCGGCAGCCGACGGCAAGCCTGAGATCGGGGTATTTTTCGAGATGATTTCGGAGAAGCCGTAGGCTATACCATACATGCCGAAAGTAGCGAGAAAGGGAGGCACCTTCAGGCGGGCGACCAGGGTGCCGTTGACCAG
>JAGLQP010000542.1 GCA_023136785.1 Spirochaetales bacterium | reverse complement strand
CGGGATTGGTCATCATGGTGGGAATTACCTTTGCTGTTCTGTCCTACCTGGCCGGCCGTGCCGACTATGCGGCCTATCTTCAGATTCCCTTTATTCAGCAGAGCTGGGAGATCAGCGTCTACAGCCTCGCCCTGGTGGGAGCGGCGGTGGGTTTCCTCTGGTTCAACGCTCATCCCGCGGAGATCATGATGGGCGATACGGGCAGCCTCTCCCTCGGCGGGGTTGTTGGGGTTATCGCCCTGATCATCAAAAAAGAAGTCCTTCTATTCATCGTCGGTGGGGTTTTCGTCATCGAGGTTCTCTCAGTCATAGTGCAGGTCGTTTCCTTCAAACTGACGGGGAAGAGGGTATTCAAAATGGCCCCTCTTCATCACCACTTCGAGCTGATGGGTTGGTCCGAGTCAAAAGTGGTCATGCGGTTTTGGATCCTGGGGGGATTGTTTGCAATCTTGAGCTTGTCTACCCTGAAGATCCAGTAGGGAGGAGATGTGGAAAGAATCGGAAAACCACGAGGGGATGCCCTGCTGCTGCTCATTCTGATTGTAACACTTGGAATCGGCATATCCGTCCTGTTTTCCGCCTCTACCTACTATGCCCAGAGGCTGTTCCAAGACCCCTACTACTTTTTCAGGCGGCAGTTGCTCTGGGTTGTCCTCGGTTCGGTGGCGGGAGTTATTGCTTCACAGATCCCCATAGCGACTGTTCGCCAGGGCGCCCCGATCGTTGTGACCGCGGCCTTGATACTCACGGTGCTTACCTTTGTACCAGGCATCGGTCAGCCGGTCATGGGGGCACGGCGCTGGTTGTTTGTATTTGGACAGTCTTTCGAACCGTCGGAGCTGGTGAAGTTTTCTATCGTGCTGTACCTGGCGGCGATACTCAGCAAGAAGCAGGACAGGATCAATGATCCGGTCAACTCTCTTCTGCCGCCCCTGCTGGTGGTTTCGCTGTTCGTCACCCTGATTTATCTTCAGAATGATTTCTCAACCGCCTTTTTCATCCTTCTGATTGCACTGGCCATGTTTCTGATCGCCCAGGTTCGGGTTCTCTTTTTTATCCTTTTAAGCCTGCTCTTCGTGCCCCTTGGTGGTATGCTCCTGTTCACCAAAGCGCACCGGGTCCGCAGGCTCATGGCCTTCTTAAATCCGCTGGCCGATCCCAGCGGAAGTGGATATCAAGTTATCGCAGCTCAAACCGCCTTGGCAAATGGCGGATTTTGGGGCAGGGGATTGGGCCGGGGAGTTAGAAAACTGGGAGGACTCCCCGAAGCCCATTCGGATTTTATCTATGCCGTGGTCGGGGAGGAGGCTGGATTTCTGGGAGCTTTGTTCGTGCTCCTGCTGTTTCTCCTCCTGGCCTGGCGGGGATACTCACTGGCTGCAAGGGGCAAAGACAGCTTTACCCGCTATCTTGCCTTCGGCATCACCAGTACTATCACCCTCCAGGCTCTGCTCAACATCGCTGTAGTGACCGGCCTGGTGCCGGCGACCGGCATTCCCCTGCCCTTCTTTTCTTCAGGCGGATCGTCTATGCTGCTGAGCCTGACAATGGGCGGAGTGCTGTTCAATCTCTCGCGCCAGCCCCAGGATGGCGAGACGTATAACCGTTCCCGGTTGAATCTGGATGCGCCGCAGGGTCGCAGTCAGGGATGGAGGGGATAGAAGATGTCGGAAGCCCTAATCTTTGACAAATACGGCAAATACAAACGTTCAAGAACATCTCGCAAACAAATCAGGGAGTCTGTCTTCAACCGTGCTCTCGTGATCCTGGTCAT
>JAGLQP010000541.1 GCA_023136785.1 Spirochaetales bacterium | reverse complement strand
AAAGGGAAAAAAAAACAACTCCCCACCGGGTGAAGGGAAACAACCTGCCAAGACGCCTGCTGTTAATAGGCGATCCTCGATAGCTCATGCAGGGTAATCTCTCGAATCAGGGAGGCGCAGTCGATCCGTATATCCTTCATACGAATGCGGTGGGGGAGCACCACCGGTGCCAACTCGAGGAGATCCTGATCGATACAGTAGCTCCTGCCCCGGATCAGCGCGAAAGCCCGGGCTGCCTTGACCAACATCAGACTCGCCCGGGGGGAGCAGCCCAGCTCGATTCCGCGGTGACGGCGGGTGGAAACGGATACCGCCACCGCCACTTGTAGAAGGCGCTCGTCGCAGAAGACATTTCCCACGGTTCTCCGTGCTTGCAGGATTTCAGCCTTGGAGCAGATCGGCTTCACCTTCGGCATGATGGTGGCTGAGGGATCGTCCCGCACGATCCCGAGCTCATCATCTTCTCCGGGATAGCCGATGGAGATCCTCATCAGAAAGCGATCCAACTGCGCCAAGGGTAGAGGGTAGATACCGTCGGTTTCCACCGGGTTCTGAGTGGCGATAACAAAGAACAGAGGATCCATGGCGTGGGTCTTGTTTCCCACCGTAACCTGGTTTTCCGCCATCACCTCCAGCAAGGCAGACTGGACCTTGGGGGTTGTGCGGTTGATCTCATCGGCCAATACGATGTGAGCGAATACGGGACCGGCCTTAAACACGAACCTGCGGTGCTCGGGATCGAAAATATCCACACCGGTGATGTCGTAGGGAAGAAGATCCGGCGTAAACTGGATGCGGCGAAAGGTGATGGGCCTTCCGTTTTTATCCCGGGAAATCAAGCGGGCGGCGGTCTTGGCCAGGGTGGTCTTTCCAAGTCCGGGGACATCTTCGATCAGCACGTGCCCTCCGGCGAGCAGACCTGTAATCAGATACTCCAGCGCCCGGCGCTTGCCCCGGATCACCTGCTCCAGTCCGTCGATCAACCGCGTGGTGAGGGCGTGGTTCTTCTCAACTTCTCTTTGGAACCGTTTCGATGTCTCTGCTGCCATAATTGCCGCTGCCGAGAATACAGCTTATCAGCTTCCGCAAAGATTGGCTATGTCGGCGGCTCCAGGCTCGGATAGGTACAGAGCAGCTGACCCCGAAGCTCCACGGTCAGCGCCTCCAACCGTTCGAGGTTGTAGGGGAAGGTGTAGGCTACGAATCTGCGGAGAATGTACTGGCTTCGATCTCGAACGATCTTGTGGGGAAGCAGCCCCGAGACTCCGAGTCTCTCTTTGAGCACGGGCAGCAGAAACTTGCGGATCAGGAGGATGAAACGACTCAGCTCGACGACTGCCTGATAGATGAACCATTCATCCCCTACGTGTATCGATTGCAAGGTTGCCAACTCTCGGATGATCCGTATGGTTCGGAAATCGAAGGGAAGACCGTCGATGATTATGGAAAACCAAGTCCTGTCGAAATGATCCTCAAAGACCTGCCGAATCTTGCGGATTACCGGTAGCAGCGTCTCGTTGTTCTGATCGCTCAGGTCCTTCTGCTCGAGCTCCGGATACAGTACCAGCACTTTTTCTTTTCTCCTCAAACTAATATTCGGTACGCCCGTCCAAGCCCTTGAAGCCTTTATTCTTAGGATTCTGACGTATTGCCACACCCGCGGATCGGAATGCCGTTGACAAGGGGTGTTTGGGGAGGTAGGCTTTTTCCCCATGATACGGGTCAAAGGGCGGGGCGGAGCAATTACTTTATTATACATCTAGACGGCAAGCTC
>JAGLQP010000540.1 GCA_023136785.1 Spirochaetales bacterium | reverse complement strand
GTCAAACAGGGTTGCGGGACAGCCTAATTGCATCTTGATTAATTCGACCTTGTCAGTAAAATATGCAGCCTACACAGAGTTTAAAACCATAGATGAAACTGTTGATCTTCGCATCCCGGCGATTGGGACGACTGCTTCTGACAATATTTCTGATCTCAACGATTGTTTTTTTTGTGATCCGTGTCATTCCAGGCGACCCGGCTCTGGTGGTGGCAGGAATGGACGCTACCCAGGAAGCGATAGACGCGATCCGGATCAAGCTGGGCACCGACCAGCCTCTTCCGGTACAGTACCTCCAGTGGCTGTGGAAGGTAGCCCGTTTTGACTTCGGCGAGTCGCTGATCAGCGACCAGTCGGTCATCAAACTGGTGTTCCAGCGCTTTCCTCTCACCCTCTCCCTGGCAGTCTTAGGGATTCTCATTTCCATTGTAATTGGCATTCCCCTTGGAGTGCTTTCCGCGGTCAAACGTTGGTCTCTTTGGGATTACTCGGGGATGGCCTTCTCTCAGATCGGGATGGCGATTCCCAGCTTTTGGTTGGGGATCATGCTCCTGCTGATTTTTGCGGTAAAGATACCGATCTTCCCGCTGTTCGGTTCGGGAAGCATCGTGCACCTGATCCTTCCCTCCATTTCTCTCGGCATCGCCCGGGCGGCGATCATCCTGCGACTGACCCGCGCTTCGATGATCGAAGAGCTGAGCAAGGAGTACGTGATCACGGCCCGGGCGAAGGGACTCACCGAACGGATGGTGAAATACAAGCATGCTCTGAAAAACGCCCTTCTTCCTGTCATTACCATCACCGGGATCCAGCTCGGCTATATGCTCGGCGGAGCGATCATCACCGAGCAGGTATTTTCTCTTCCCGGACTGGGGCGCTTGTTTCTCACGGGGATCTATCAACGGGATTTTCCACTGATTCAAGGGGGGGTTGTATTTGTAGCTATCATCTTCTCCCTGATCAATTTCACCGTTGACATCCTCTACAGCGTGATCAATCCCAGGATCCAGATCGACTGAGGATCGATTCATGAAACTCGTCGAGACAAATACAGTGAAAGAGAATCTACCGGACAGCAACGGCAAGAACGGAGAGCTGCTCGTGATCCGGGACCTCGATGTGAGCTTCGAGCTTGAAAGAGGCATTGTCCGGGCTCTTCGCGGCATCGACTTGACCCTCAAATCCGGAGAAATCCACGGCCTGGTGGGCGAGTCGGGCTCCGGAAAAACAGTTGCCTCGACCTGCATCATGGGACTGCTGCCCATTCCACCGGCACAGATCAACCATGGACAGATCCTTTACATGGGAACCGATTTGCTGAAGCTTTCCGAGGCCGAACGCAGGCGGACTCGGGGACAGGAAATCGCCATGGTTTTCCAGGAACCCGCAAAGTATCTGAATCCAGCCCTAAGGGTCGGAGAGCAAATTACGGAGATGCTCTGCCTCCATCTCGATATGGAGCGAAGCCAGGCAACGGAGCGGGCTCAGGAGCTTCTCGAACTGGTAGGACTTCCAAATACGCGACGGGTTCTTTCAGGGTATCCTCACGAACTGTCCGGGGGAATGAAACAGAGGATGATGATCGCCATGGCCGTATGCTGTGACCCCTCGATCCTGATCGCAGACGAACCGACCACGGCTCTGGATGTGACTCTGCAGCTACAGATCCTCAAACTGATCTTGCATCTGCGGGACCGTTTTTCCATGGGAGTGCTGTTCATCTCTCACGATCTAGCGGTAGTTCACGAGATATCCAACCGGGTGTCGGTGATCTACGCCGG
>JAGLQP010000054.1 GCA_023136785.1 Spirochaetales bacterium | reverse complement strand
AGGACGAGGTTCTCCTTCACCGTGATGGTGGGAAAGATCCTGCGTCCCTCTGGCACTTGGACGATACCCCTCTTCACGATTTTCTGGGGGGAGATGAGCAGGCTCTTCCCGTCCAGAGTGACCGAACCGGATTGGATCTTAACCATTCCGCTGATGGCATTGATCGTGGTGGACTTGCCGGCTCCGTTGGCGCCGACGATGCTGATGATCTTGCCATCCGGTATGATGAGAGAGATACCGTCGAGGGCTACAATCCCACCATAGTTTACCCGCAGATCTTTGACTTCGATCATGACCCTCAGACCTCCTCACCGAGATAGGCCTGCAGGACCTGTTCGTTTTCCTTAATTGCCGCCGGCTCTCCCTCGGCAATTTTCTTACCGAAGTCCAAAACATGAATCAGCGAGCAGATGTTCATGATCAGCTCCATGTGATGCTCCACGATGACAATGGTAAGGGCATTATCCTCCTGAATCTTGCGAATCGTGTCCATCAGGCTGCGCACTTCGTGGGGGTTCAGACCCGCAGCAGGCTCATCCAGAAGCAAAATCCGGGGCTCGGTCATCAGCGTCCGGGCCAGCTCGAGGCGCCGCTGAATGCCGTAGGGCAGGTTGTGTGGTTTCTGATCGCCGAAACGCTCGAGACCCAGGTAGGCGAGAAAATGCCGGGCCTTCTCATCGATTCTTCTCTCCTGTTTCCCCACTCGCGGCAGTCGCAGCATCTCCTCCCACAGGGTGTAGAGCACCTTCATGTCATGAGCAACTTTCATATTGTCCAAAACGCTAAGGTTTCGAAACAGGCGAATATTCTGGAAGGTGCGGGCGATCCCCTGGTCCGCCCGGCGATGAGCGGGCAGCTTGGTGATCTCTCGATCCATGAACAGAATGCTGCCGTGGTCGACCGGTGTTGCCCCGGTGATCAGATTGAATACCGTGGTCTTTCCCGCTCCGTTGGGTCCGATGATACCGGTGATCTGGTTTTCCTGCTGAACCATGGAAAAACCCTCCAACGCCACCACACCACCGAAATGCTTGCTGATACCTTCTACTCTGAGGATCTCCACGATCTATCTCCCTCGCCGCATCGCCCTGAGCTTGGAAGGGAGCAGCTCCAGACCCTGCAGCAATCCACCAGGCCGAAAAATGATAACCAGCACTACTACTACAGCCAGAAGCACATCCCGCCAGACATCGATGAAGCGGAAAAACTCCCCAAAAGAGTAGTAGATCGTCGATGCTATGATGACCCCAGCTATTGAGTTCAGACCCCCGACAAAGGTGATGATGATCAACTTGGCCGACTCCAGCCAGTTGAACAGGTTCGGCTCGATAAAGAGGATGTTGAAGGCGTACAGGGCGCCTCCGTAGGCGGTGATGGCAGAGCTGATCATGAACACCTTGATCTTGTGAGCATAAACATTGATTCCCATCATCGACGCGGCAAGCTCATCGTCCCGGATCGCGATACAGTCCCGCCCAAACCGGGAACGTTTGAGGCTGTAGGTGATGAAGGTAATAACCACGATGGACCCCAGGATCAGAGGCAATCCCACCCTTTTGGGCATTCCGGCCATGCCTAGCGCTCCCCCTGTCAGTTGGGACAGGTACAGGAGAGCAGCCCTGACCATTTCACTCAAGCAGAAGGTGACCAGGAGGAAGTAGTCCCGACGCAGTCTGAGTGTGGGGATGCCGACGAGGAACCCCAAAATCGCGCCAATGATTACTGCCAAAGCCAGGGCAAGTGGAAAGGGTGCGCCGAAGTTCATATAGGCGATGGCAGCTGTGTAGGCGCCGATAGATACAAAGGCACCCTGTCCGAGTGAAAACAGACCGGTCAGACCGGTCATCAGGTAAACGCCAAGCACCAAAATGGTGTAGAGGCTCGTGATCTCCAGAACCTTGAGATAAAACATCTTCTTCCCCTTCTCCTCTACGCCTTGACCTCGGCGATCTTACCGGCGATCCCCTGAGGCCGAATGAGAAGCAGCACAATAATCGCCCCGTAGATCACGATGGGGGTCAGGGCAGCGCCGATCTCGGCGATCAGCAGACTCTCCGCCGCACCGAGAAGAAGTCCTGCGATCACCCCGCCGAGAATGCTCCCCATGCCGCCGATGATCGAGGCGATGATGCCTTTCAGGATCATGCTGCCGATGAACGGGTCCACGGTAAAGGCCATGCCGAGAAGGTATCCGGTAATCCCGCCGAGCACGCCGGAGAAAAAGAAAGCCACCGAGATCACGAAATCCACATTCACCCCCATCAGACTGGGAGTGGAAATATCCGAAGAAACGGCCCGGATGGCGATCCCGATCTTGGTTTTTCGGATGACATAGCTCAACCCACCAAGAACTACAGCAGAAATGCCAAGCATGAGCAGATAGATCTTGGATACTGTTAGATTCCCCAGGTGCAGTGCCGTTTCCTTGATAAAGACCGGGTAGGTGTAGTAATCGCTGCCCAGGGTCACGGCAAAAAACTGTTGCACCAGCATGGCTACGGTGATCGAGTTTACGATCAGCATGGAGACCGGATAGCCTTTACGGCGAATCGGTCGGAACACCAATCGTTCTATTGTTACGGCAGCCAATCCACCGGCCACAGCGGTTAGCAGAAAGGTGACAAGAAATGAGGGGAGCAGGTGTTGAGATAAAAAGAAACCGATGTAGGCGCTCAAGGTAACCACACCGCCATGGGAGAAGTTGGAGAACTTCAGGACATTGAAGATCAGCCCGAAGCCGACAGCCATCAGGGCGTAGACTCCTCCCAGGGAGATTCCATTCAAGATCTGCTGAAGTAGGATGTTCCAGTTCATACCGGGAGCCTCCTAAAAAGCTCTGACCGGAAGCACTCACGGCGCCCCCGGTCAGAATTCGATAACATGTACCGAGAGTTACGGTTTTTTGGGTATATACTTCAGGGCGGCGGTTCCGATCTGATCGCCTTCGAAGTACAGCACCGACATGGGTAGACCCACTGGTCTGTGTGTCTTTGGATCGATATTGATCGTCCCGATGATCCCTTCGAACTTCCGGGTGCCCTCCATGGCGTCGCGCACCTTATCCGGATCGGTTGATCCAGCCTTCTTGATCGCTTCGAGGATGAAGCCTACATCATCCCAGCCGCTAAAAGAGTGCAGCCGGGGCTCCTCCCCGTATTCCGCCTGGTACTTCTGGAAGTACCACTGGATCGATGGGTCGTCGAAGGCGATATTGTTGGGGAAGTAGGCACCGTCCGCCGCCGCACCGGCTACCTCGTCCATGGGTTTATACCAGGAGTTGTTGCCCAGGAAGGTAGCTGTTAGACCCAGCTCATGAGCCTGCTTGACGGCGTTGGCGTTCTGGGTAACATAGTTGGGGATGAACAGCCCGTCCGCTTTGAGCGCCTTGATCTTGGTCAGCTGGGCCTTGTAGTCCACGTCGCCCGACTGGAACTCGAAAGTACCAACCATCTTCTTGCCCCGCTTGGTCACGTAGTAGGAGAATCCTTTGGCCAGATACTCTGCATAGGCGTTACCCTTGTTGTAGAGCATGGCAAAGGTGCTCATGCCCAGCTCGTCGATCGCGTAGCCGGCTATCACCGCCGCTTGCTGGAAACATGAGGGCTGGAGCAGGAAGAAGTAGGGATTGGGATCGATCGGTGCATCCGGGTTGTCAGGGTCGAATCCGGGAGTGGTGGCCCGCTCATCCATGGCCCGGGCAACCACAGGCACCTTGGACTGGGCAGCCACCGGGCTGACCGCGAGAGCGGAGTTGGAGATCAGAGATCCGTACACCGCCGCGACCTTGTCCTGGGTGGCCAACCGACTGTAGGCCTTGACCGCCTCTGTCGGGCTGAGCTTGCAGTCGTAGAGCACCAGCTCGACCTGTCGACCCATAATGCCGCCTTTCTCGTTGACCTCTTTGATCCTGAGGCGGGCTCCCTTCTCGGCATCGGTACCCCACTGGGCGGTACCGGCACTGAGGTCCGCATACATGCCGACCTTGATCGGGCCGGCCTCCTCAACTTGAGGTGTAGCAGAGATCAGGCTCACCGAGCCCAGGATCAGTGCCAGAGCCAGTAGGAGAAGAACAGTTCTTTTCATACCTTACCTCCTTACAGGTTTTGGTTTCCTTGGATTCCTATCGCCCGGGGTTCATCCTTTCTCCGGGCCACTCAAAGCATATACCATGTCTTCCCGGGCGTGCAACCGCTTTCGGCCGCGGAACATTCGGGTCAGTCGCGGTTCAACTTTCAAACCCCAGGTACGGATAATTTTCTGCATGCCCGCCTGGTTCATCGGAACATTGAGCATGACCGAAGCCGTTGTCCCACTTGGCTCGAGGTCAGCGAAGGCTGCCTGAACGAGAAGCTCTGCAGCCTCGTCACTGCGGGCGATCATCGGCCCCACCTGGTGGGAGTGAAATCCCGGTCTGTGCAGTGCGAATCCCTCCAAGCTCCCCTCCGAATTATTACAGACGAAGCCTCGACCCGGGTTTTGCTTCACCAGCTGATACAGCAGCGCTTCCCGCACGGCACCCAGAGCGCAGGCCTCCAGCGAAACGATCTGATCCAGGTCCTTCACCTCGATACGGCGGATATTGAAATCGGGGTGTATGTCTGTTTGCCCTGCTTTCCTCGAGACTTTGCCCCGAGCGGTTCCGACCAGAAACTCCGGCCGAAAGCCCAACCTTCCGTAGAGGGATACTCCGTCCCGGGTGGCATCGAGCACAATCAGACTGCAGCCCGTTTGAGCGCCGTGTTCCAGGCAGCGCTTCATAATCTCTCTGCCCACGCCCTGATGACGGCACCCCTCCTTTACAATGGTCATTCCGATCCAACACACCTTGTCGAAGACGTAAGCGATTGCTGTTCCCACCAGCTCCTGCCCACGTAAAGCCTTGAAACTTCCCTCCGGGGACAACGAGAGAAACCGCTGCCAGTCTTCGGGAGTCTGGTTCCAGCCGAGGGAATCTTTGAGCTCCATGGCTTGGGGAATATCCATTTCTGTCAGGGTTCGAATCTCGATGTCCACCTATGCCTCGGGGGTTGTACTGCCGGGCTCAGGAAGAAGTATACAGGAATACGCAGGTACTGCAAGGTATTGCCGATCCCTGGTTCAAGCACGCCGCGTGCGGGCAACAACCGGCGCAGTCACTTTACATTTGGCTTCGGGAAGGATAAGGTCATTTCAAATCAACGGAAAAGGACTCAAAAACATGGCTGGACTCAAAGTGATCGTAACCGACGATCGCTACGGTAGCTACGATGAAGAAACAGCAGTTCTGAAGGAGATCGGGGCCTCGGTCGAGGTACACAACCTGGGGGATGAGGCGGAAACCGCACAGGTTCTGCGGGATGCCGATGGAATTCTGGTCAACCTGCACCCGCTGCCGGCGACCGTGATCCAGGAGCTGCAGAAATGCCGGGTGATCTCCCGCTACGGTGTCGGTTACGACAACGTGAGCGTGGAGGCCGCCACCGCCAAAGGCATCTGGGTAACCCGGGTTCCCGACTACTGCCTGGAGGATGTCTCGGACCAGGCCTTGGCCCTGCTTCTCGGCTGTGTGCGAAAGGTAGCCTTCAAGGATCGACGTATTCGGGAAGGCGCCTGGAACCTGCACAAGGAACAGCCCAGTTATCGAATCACCGGCAAGACTCTCGGTCTGATCGGCTACGGCGCCATCGCCCGGACCCTACACCGCAAGATCTCCGGATTCGGGTTGGGGCGTGTGCTCGTTTTTGACCCCTATCTCGATCCGAAGAAAATCGAGGAAAACGGCGCAGAATCCGCAACCCTGCGTTCTCTGCTCAAGAACTCGGATTATATTTCGGTTCACGCCCCCCTCAACGACGGCACGCGGGGGTTAATCGGAGGGCGGGAGCTTTCCTTGATGAAGAAAACCGCTATCCTGATAAACACCTCCCGGGGACCCCTCCTGGAGGAGAAGGCTGTTGCGGACGCCCTGGCCGGCGGAAAGATCGCCGCTGCGGGGCTGGATGTTTTCGAGACCGAACCCCTACCCGCCGACAGCCCCCTGCGGCAGCTGGACAACGTGATCCTCTCGGATCACACCGGTTGGTACAGCGAGGAATCCGTAGTGGAACTGAAGACGAAAGCAGCTCAGAATGTTCTGGAGGTACTCAAGGGGGGCAAACCAATCTATCCGGTGAATCACCCGTCGTGAGATCTTCGGGAAGTACGCCCCCCGGTCACTTGGACTCGATACCCTCATTCAGCAGGTACTTGGCCACCACGGTTCTCAAGCTGTAGGGGGCATCTTTACCCTGCTGGATTAGACGAAGTGCCTGCAGGTCCGACTCCCACATCACATCCCCCGGTGCCACCACACACACACTGCCCGGCTCGTACTTGGGAAGGAGCCTATCCTCTTTGAAGTAGTACAGCTCTTCGCTCTGCATCGTTGAATAGGCCCGCATGAATGGAGGGATCTCATTCGGCTTGAACCAGAGCTTGATCTCTCGCTCCGCTTCTTCGTCCGTGGCGGAGGCATGAATCAGGTTGTCCATACGCTCGCCGATCTCTTTGCCCGTTTCCTCCCGCAGGCTGACAATCGTTCCAAGCGACCGGATGCATCCCGGCTTCTGTTCCCTCGCCGAATGAGGATTGGTGGGCCCGGCTACCTCTCGCACCTTTTTCACAGCATCGGGGCCTTGATACACGATGGCAATCACCCGCTGGCGGTGAGGTTTGTCGCCGTAGTGCACCCGTCCGGTGATGTACTCTATCAGGGAAGGATAAAAAACCTTGTCTCGATGTTCCTCGTAATGTACCTCCGCGAGCATCCTGGTGACATGAACCACCTTGGTTCCGGCATAGATCAGTCCGGTATGAAATTCGGATAATTGGGAAAGCACATATCCGGTTAGCGAGTTTTTCAATGCATCTGGTTTAATCAGCGCCAGGGTCTGCTCGAGCTCTTGGTTGCGCATTTCGTACCTCCTATATGTTGATGGATTTACTCAGTCGGGTGGCGATCAATCCGGCCAAAACCGCTACGTCCTCCAGGGGAAGGAAGTTGACAATCTCATCATTGAAGAGAATCGTAGCCTCCGGCGGAAACTCCTCGTCTCCGGCGTGGAGCACCACCAACCCCTGGATCTTCGGCAGGATGTCGAACCGAAACGAAGCATCCCCAAGCTCCGCCTCCTGCCAGTTCAGGTTTCTACAGGCTTTACGGAACTCCTCGACACGCTGTCCAAAGCGTCGGGCGATGCGCTTCGGGCCCCGTTTCTGGTAGGTCGGGTCGTAGAAGGAAGCCCCGGGCAGATTCTTGAAGGCAACCATGCTTCCCCGGGCGGGTCTGGTTTCCCGGCCCAAAAGATAGTGGAGGATGAGGATCCTCTCGGCCAGAGGCAGCTCCGCCGGATGAAACGCGACCCCTTCCTTCTCGGGGATCAGAATCTCTATGAGAGTCCCGAAGAAGGATACCCGAATCGTGCGTCCGTTCAGCGCAGCCCCGGAGCGCTCGCAGAGCTCTTCGAGGCCGCTTGCCGCTATTTCCGCGCTGGCTTTCTTATAGGCGATTTCGTAGGCGGCTTTCATGCCGCCGGGTTTACCTTGATTCATCTCTTCCTGCCCATACCACGTTCTGGAATTGTTATAGTACGGAACCCATCTGCATGTCACGGGAAAAACGTGAATCCAAGGGCGAAAACTTTCGTTGACCCGGTTGCCAGATCCGTTACCTTGATCTGGGAAACAAAACCGTACTACCCTTGCTGGTATGGATAGTCCTCTGCGCATCTACGTGGCCGCGACCCGGCAGAACGACGGGAAAACCACCACAGCTCTTGGGCTGCTCGAGGCGATCAGCGAAATCCACCCCCAGATCGGCTATATCAAGCCGGTGGGCCAGCAGGTCAAGTTGATCGGGCAGCACGAGATCGACAAGGACGCCTCCCTGATGAAGGATGTGTTTCAAATCGGCAGTCCTCTGTACGACATGAGCCCGGTGGCCGTGCCCCGAGGCTTTACCGAGGAGTATATCTTGCATGGAGACGTGCACCAGCTCGGCGAGCGAATCCGGAAAGCCTACCAACGGGAGAGCGCGGAAAAGCGCTTCGTGGTCATTGAGGGCACGGGGCACGCCGGGGTGGGCTCGGTTCTAGATCTGAGTAACGCCGCTGTGGCCAAGATGCTCGATACACCGGTTCTCATCGTCACCTGTGCGGGAATCGGGCGCCCCATCGACGAGGTCATGCTCAACAAGGCGGTATTCGACAACTACGGAGTAAAGGTCCTGGGGGTGATCGTCAACAAGGTGATTCCGGAGAAGTATGAGAAGATCAACAAGCTCGTTCGCCTCGGTTTTCAGAAAAAGGGAATCGAAACCTTCGGGGTGATTCCCTTCTACCCACTGCTCTCCAGCCCCACTCTGCGGCAGCTGCTGGAAAACATTCGCGGTGAACTGATCAGCGGCGAAGAGGACACCCTCGATGTGATCGTCAGCAAGATCCTGGTGGGTGCAATGGCTCCCCATGAGGCCTTTGACTACTTCAAAGGGGATGTTCTGCTGATCACTCCGGGAAACAGGGAGGACCTGATCCTGGCTGCCGTCTCCTGCAACGTCCCTGGAGTCCAAGAGGACTACAATGTCCGAGGCATTATCCTGACCTGCGGTATCTGGCCGAACTCGACGGTATTGAAGATCCTCAAGCAGGCCCAAGTCCCCGCATTTCTTGTAGAGGACGACACCTTCACCACGGCGCAGAAAATCACAAACCTGATCATCAAGATCCGCCCACAGGACAAGGAAAAAATCGCCACGGTCAAGCAGATGGTCAAAGACTACGTGGACGTGGACGGTCTGATGGAACGCCTGGCCGCGGACCGGAAGTAGCAGTAGCCCGTATTCCAGATGACCCCTTCTTCCCGGTGAAGATAGGCCTGCGAGGTATCTATGTTCAGACGGGAGCGAAGCTCCGGCGGGAACGAGCCGCTATCCTGTCTTTCCGGTTCCGCACACCGGGCAGTTCCCACCCAGCGGGCAGTTCCCACCCAGCG
>JAGLQP010000539.1 GCA_023136785.1 Spirochaetales bacterium | reverse complement strand
ATCGTTTGCTTTCTGTTGCTGCTTCTATCTTCTCCTCTGCTCATCTCACAGCAGCGGTGGGTCCCGATTGATCTCAGCCATTTCGGCAGGATCACCGACCTGGTGTACGACGGTGAGCGGCATCTGTTGTTCAGCGCCGGAGAAGACGGAACGGTGCGCATTTGGAATACGGAGGAAAAGCGGCTTCTCGGGACGGTGCGGATCTCTCACAGGCCGGTTGAGCGGCTGGCGGTTCATCCCAGTCGACCCCATTTCGCTGTCCTGGTAGGGGAGGCTCTCCAGGCCGGTACCCTGGAAGTTTGGGACTGGCAGCGCGGGCAACGGTTGTTTGTCGTCGAATCGGACAAACAACTGATGTACTTCGCCTATTCCCCTCAGGGTACCTATCTGTTTTACAGCCAGGCCGATTACAAGAGCCTGACCGCTGTGAATCCCAAAACAGGGCGAGTTCTGCCCTACATGGGGAGAGGCTTCGGGATCGTGTCCTATTTTACAGTAGCCCGAAACGAAGGAAACATCATGACCTATCAGCCCTCCGGATTCATTACTTATTGGGATATCCGGACGGGGCGGATGATCAAGCAGGTCAGGGCTCCGGCAAATCTGGACCAGATTCGCATCTCTCCGAACAACCGCTATATCGTCGCCTCTACGGGACAAGAGTTGGTTCTGGTAGATGTGTTGAGCGGAGTGACTGTGGACAGCACTCGGGTGGCGGGAATCGTGGATCTCTCTTTTTCTCCGATTGGAAACGAAATTTCCGGGGTGGTGGAGACTGAAAACGGTGCGGTGGTGAAAAAGTGGTACTTCGGAGGCAAATACCTGATCGAGCTGACCACGGCGTTTGTGACCCGTTTTCCTCAAGCGAGCTGCCTCGTCTACAGTGACCGAGATCTATATCTGGCCACTTCCGACGGTAGCATCTCGGTGGTCGCGCCTGGCGGAAATGTATCCCGGGTAGCGGAAAACAGGCGCATGGAGATTTATGACCTTGCCTTCTACGGAAGCACCTTGGCGGTCGCTTCGATCAGTGAAATTTCGATCTTTGATTCGGAGTTTTTCCTGCGGCCTTATAATGATGAGCAGGATGCGGATATGGAAGTCCGGGAGCTTCGCTTCCCGAATCCATTTGGCTCTTCCCTTGGGATCACCTACCTGGATAGTCAACGCCTGCTCCTGTGGCGCAAGGGGGAGGAGGGTAAACTGGCCTTACTCAACACCTGGTACGATGGAATCCAGGATCTGCCCGTAGTATTTGAATCGCCGATCCGTCAAGTGTCGGTTTCCAGTCAAGGCATTGTTGTGGTGGAGGAGAGCGGACGCTGCCGCATCCTGGACCCCAATACCTTTGCCACCACCTTCGAATACAATTCCCCCGGAATGAACAAGCTCATTTTCACCTTCGGGGATATCCTTATTGGTGCAAAAACGAGCTTATCGACGTTCGGCGGACCCCTTCTGCAGATCAATCGCCGAACAGGGGAGACTGTGCCCATACAGGATCCCAGTCTCTTTGTCTACGACATTCTCTACAGAGGGACGGGGCGCAGCGGCGAGCTGTACAGTCTGGCAGTGGAGCAGAGGGCGGGGCAGGTTCGCACCGTTGTAAAGGTTCACTCCGGATTTGCCTTCGAACGGAGTAGGATTCTGCTGCATTTCGAGGGTGAGGATCTTGGGGCAACTCTTGCAGGGGATGATTCGGGAAGAGTGTACACGACCCTCGGCTATGAATCGGTAGGGGTGTTTAGCGGGTCTCAATCCGGAGACCTTGAAGCTTCCGGACAGATACCGCGGT
>JAGLQP010000538.1 GCA_023136785.1 Spirochaetales bacterium | reverse complement strand
TTCTTCGACTGCGACATTAGCCTGTTTAAAAAAGACCTTGCCGCCGCCCTCTTTGGCAGCCTTTTCCATGTCAGCGAAGGATTCACTGGGATTTAGATCGATGAAATATACCGTAGCTCCCTCTGATAGAAATCGTAATACGATCTCCAGGCCGATTCCCCGGGCTCCCCCGGTGACGATTGCTTTTTTTCCTTCTAACAACATGCTCCTACCCCTCGACTATTTTTTCGATATCCTCCAGCTTGCCCGCAGGAAGACAGGGGTGCTCTTTGGAAAAAGCCTTCCACAGGCCGCTCAAAACGGAACCGGGACCCACTTCGAGAAAGCGGTCGAACCCATCATCGACCAGGCTCTGTTCCTCATCGACCCAACGAACGGTTGAAACAGCCTGCCGGAGACACAACTGCCGAGCCTCTTCGCCTGAAGCGATCCGCTTGCCCGTGACATTGGCGTACACCGATTTTACCGGGTCGCTGAAGGTGTACCCGGCAAGTACCTCTTCCAATCCTTTGCGTGCTTCCTCGAGAAGCGGGGAGTGAAAGGGAGCGGATACCCGCAGCACCACAAAGCGCCTGGCTCCGGAATCCTTGAACAACTCTTCAGCTTTGGCCAATCCCTCGGCAGTTCCGGCCAGGACAATTTGGGTCGGGCTGGAATAGTTGGCCAGGAATACCTGTTCCCCCTCAAGGGCATTAAGCACGTCAGTGGCCTCGGAAAGGCCCAATCCCAACACCGCAGCCATACCGGCCCCACCATCGCTCCCTGGGGTATCGAGAGCTCTGGAAGCCTTTTCCATCAGCTCTCCCCGGATTTTGACAATCGGGAAGAGATCCTCCAGAGCGATGATTCCCGCCTCGTAGAGCGCACTGTATTCACCGAGGCTGAATCCGGCGAAACCTTCCGGTTCGATCCCCTTTTCTGTGCATACCAGGCCGGCAGCTACGCTGGCCAAAGTCACCGCGACCTGGGTGTTGTCGGTGGCTTTCAACTCCTCCTCACTTCCCTCGAAGAGCAGCCTTTCAAGGTTCATACTCGTGGCATCAGAGGCCAAACGAAACAGATCTTTGACTTTTTCGCTTGCTTCCCAGAGATCTCTTGCCATTCCGGGATACTGCGCTCCTTGACCCGGGAAGAGGAAACAGGTTTTCATGCATGCTCCTTGCCCATGGTTTGGGATCGCAAAAAATAGCACATACCCCATAGGTTGTCAAGTGCCACACTTCCCTCAGCGTCTGGTCGATGCTGCCGGTCAACGACCATTCTCACCACCTTGACCGCTGCTTTCAATCCCGATAAAATGCTTGAACCTTTTCCTGATGGAGACAATCATGAATGCAGTCATCCGCGGTACCGGGACCTACATCCCTGACAGGCGTATGTCAAATCATGAGTTTGAAAAATATCTCGATACTTCCGACGAATGGATCGTATCGCATACGGGCATCCATTACCGCCATATAGCAGCGGAGGATCAGGCCGCCTCGGACCTGGCTACCGAAGCCGCTAGAAAAGCCCTGCAAAGAGCGGAAATCGAGCCCGAGGAGCTCGATATGATTCTCCTGGCCACAGCCACACCGGATTTTTCGGGGTTTCCCGCAACCGCCTGTATCGTGCAGGACAACCTAAAGGCTGAGAACGCCGCTGCCATGGACCTGGTGGCCGGCTGCACCGGGTTCATCTACGGCCTGGAGACCGCCAAAGGTTTCATTATCTCCGGTTTTGCCAAGAAAGTACTTCTCATGGGGGCGGAGGTTCTGTCCCGATGCGTCAACTGGCAGGACCGCAACACCTGCGTT
>JAGLQP010000537.1 GCA_023136785.1 Spirochaetales bacterium | reverse complement strand
CGGGCTTCCCGAAGAGTTGTTGGAAAAAGCGTCGGAGATGCGAGGGGCGTTGCTGGAGCGGTTGTCGGAAACCGATGATACTTTTCTTGAGGAGTATCTGGAAGGAAAACAACTGACCGAAGACCGAATCAAGCAGGTCTTGCGGGCTGCAACGTTGAATGGAAAGATCTTTCCTGTGCTGTGCGGAGCCGCTTTTAAAAACAAGGGGATCCAAACACTTCTTGACGCGGTGTTGGATTACCTGCCGTCCCCCGTAGAGATCTCAAGCATTTCGGCGATACAGCCGAACACGGGGGATTACATAAGCTTGAAGCCGGAGGTAGATCAGCCTTTTGCGGCTCTGGTGTTTAAGATCATGAGCGACGCTTACGTTGGTAAGCTGGCTTATTTTCGAGTGTACAGCGGAACCTTGAAGGCGGGAAGCACCTTATACAACGCTACGGCGGATCGACGAGAACGAGTGCATAGGCTGCTGCGCATGCATGCCAACGATCGGGAACAGGTTGAAAGCGTGCGTGTCGGAGATATCGTGGCGGCTGTGGGCTTGAAGAAGGTAAGCACGGGGGATTCTCTGTGTGACGAGAAGCACCCTGTCATTCTCGAATCGATGGTGTTTCCAGAGCCTGTTGTCTCCATCGCGATAGAGCCTAAGACCAAAGCCGATGCTGAAAGCCTTAGCGCTGCGATCAGTAAGCTCCTGGATGAAGATCCTACCTTTCGGATCTGTTATGACCGGGATACGGGTCAGACGATTCTTTCCGGGATGGGAGAACTTCATTTGGAAATTCTGGTGGAGCGGCTGTTCAGAGAGTATAAGGTGGTGGCGAAGATCGGCAAACCGGAGGTGGCCTACAGAGAGACCATCGCCGCATCCGCAGAGGCTGAAGGAAAGTTCATCAGGCAGAGCGGTGGACGAGGTCAATACGGCCACGTGGTGATGCGTTTTGAACCGCTTCCGACGGGTATTGGGTTTCTTTTCGAAAATGAAATAGTAGGCGGCGGCATTCCTAAGGAGTATATTCCTGCTGTTCAAAAGGGAATAGCGGAAGCCAAAGCGAACGGAGTGCTGGTTGGATATCCGATGGTGGATTTTCGAGCCATTCTGCTCGACGGATCGTATCACGAGGTAGACTCCAGCGATATGGCCTTCCGGATCGCCGCCTCGATGGCCTATAAAATTGGGCTTGAAAGAGCCAAACCGACCATCCTGGAACCGATCATGGGCGTGGAGATTTTCACCCCGGAGGAGTATCTGGGGGATGTGATCTCCGACCTCATGGGACGAATGGGAAGGATTGAGGGGATCGAAGATCGGCATGGGGGTAAGGTGGTGAAAGCCGGCGTTCCGTTACGACTTCTGTTCGGGTATACCACCCGACTGCGTAACCTTTCGCAGGGACGAGCCAACCACACTATGCAGTTTTCCTCCTACCAGCCGACTCCTCAAACAGTTCAGGACGAGATCGTGGGAAAGGTCCGGGGGTGAAACCCCTGCACCTACACATTAACTTAGGATTTGATTTGCCTATAATCGCAAGGAGGTTAGCATGGCAAAGGCAAAGTTTGAGAGGACCAAACCCCATATCAACGTTGGGACAATTGGTCACGTGGATCATGGCAAGACGACCCTGACTGCGGCGATTACCATGTATTGTAATGCTAAGCACGGCGACAAGGTGATGAAGTTCGAGGATATCGACAACGCACCGGAAGAGAAGGCGCGGGGTATCACCATCAACACCCGACACGTGGAGTACCAGACCGAGAACAGGCACTACGCCCACGTAGACTGCCCGGG
>JAGLQP010000536.1 GCA_023136785.1 Spirochaetales bacterium | reverse complement strand
CAGGGTGATTTTCCGTACGTTCCGGGCTTCTTCTACTCTCTTCAGCTCCTGTCGCTTGGTACCGATCTGCCGGGCTTCCTTTTCGCTCTCAGTGACCTGGAAGGGATTGCCGGCATTGGGAATGCCTGAAAATCCCAGAATCTCAATGGGTATGGAGGGGGTAGCGTCCTCTATCTTTTCTCCCTTGTCGTTGAACATGGCCCGAACCTTGCCGGAAAACACTCCGGCCACAAAGGGATCTCCCACCTTCAGGGTTCCCCGCTCGATGAGCACGGTGGCTACGTTTCCGCGCCCGAAGTCTATCTTCGACTCTACGACTTTACCCTCCGCTCGGCAGGTATAATTCGCCTTCAGCTCGAGGATCTCCGATTGCAGGAGAATCGCGTCGAGCAGCTCTTTGATTCCCGTTTGCTTGAGTGCGGACAGCTCTACGTACAATGTGTTGCCGCCCCAGGCTTCGGGCACCAGATCATACTCCGACAACTGTTGTTTCACCCGATCCGGGTTTGCCTCGGCCAGATCGATTTTATTGATGGCGACGATAATCGGGACTTTCGCCTCTCTCGCGTGGCTGATCGCTTCCTCTGTCTGGGGCATGGCCCCATCGTCGGCAGCTACCACCAACACAACGATATCGGTGATCTGCGCTCCCCGAGCACGCATGGTGGTAAATGCCGCGTGACCCGGCGTATCGAGAAAGACGATCTTGCCCTGCTTCAGGTCAACCATATACGCACCTATGTGCTGGGTTATTCCGCCGAACTCGGTGTCCACAACATTGGTAGCCCGAATTGCATCGAGGAGTTTTGTCTTTCCATGATCGACATGACCCATCACCGTGACAATCGGCGGTCGACTGCGCATGTCCTCTTCCCGATCTTCCTCCTTCTCGATGATGGTCTCGTCGTACAGAGACACCACGTTGACTTTACAATCGTACTCCTCCGTGAGGATACTGGCCGTCTCCGCGTCGATCTGCTCGTTGATCGTTACCATCATACCCATGCTCATAAGCTTTGAGATCAGATCCGAGGCTTTCAAATTCATCTTCCGAGCCAGCTCCGACACACTGACGTTCTCCATGATGGAGATCTCTTTGGGTACGGGATTGGCCCTCTGTATCGTCTTTTTCTTGGCCTGAGCGAAGATCTTTTCTTGATGCTCCTCGTATTTCTCCCTTGCTTTGGCAAAGGTATCTTTCTTTTTGCTCTTGAAGAACTTTTTGCCCGCAGCTTTTGCAGCATCGTCTTTTTTTGGAGCGGTTGTCTCTTTGGATGGAGTAAACGAAGCGGGTTTTCTTAGAGGACGGGCGGGTCGCTTGCCTTCTGCTGCCCCAGCCTCTTTCGGCTTGAAGAGTCGAGCAGAAGTACGGTCCCGGGATATGGGTGGTCGCTGCCGTCGGGAGTCGAGAGTCATCTTCAGATCGGGTGCCTTGGTCCTATCTTGAAGGCGAACTCGTTCCACCTCCTGGCCCGCCGGTTTGATCTCGGTCATGACCTTCTTAGCTGCGGTCTTCTTGAGGACGATCTTTTTCTTCTTGACGACGACGATCTTCTTCTTCTCCGGTGCCTCTTTCCCCTTCATCTCCGTGGGGACGATGGGTTTTTTTTGCTTGATCAGTGTCGCCTTAGGCTTTTTCTGTTCTTCCGACATACAGTTCCTTTATTCTTCTTCTTCCTCTTCAAAGCTTAAACCAACGCCACAGTTTGGACAAGCGGTCATGTCCGTGGTGATGCCGGCTCCACACTCAGGACATTCATAGGTCTCCTCCTCGTCGGCTCCCTCCTCCTCCTGTCCAAC
>JAGLQP010000535.1 GCA_023136785.1 Spirochaetales bacterium | reverse complement strand
CCCAGGTCCTCGAACTTCTTCGGGCTTTTTAGAAATTCTACAACTTCGTTGAGCTCCTCTTTAGCCTCTTCGATACCAGCCACGTCATCGAAGGAAATTTTCTTGGCCTCCTCGTTCGCTACCAAGCGTGCTTTGCTCTGACCGACGTTGAGAATACCGGGACCCCCTATGGACATCCGGCGCATGGTGAAATTCCAAATGGCAAAAATGATCAGCAGCGGAAAAATCCAGGACAGAATGGTACCGAAGAAGCTGTTCGCCGGTCGTCCCGTGAAGCGCACCCCCTTCTCCTCCAGCTGCTGGACCAGGTCTGGATCTTCGACCCGGTTGGTTACGAAGGACTCCTGCTCCGTTTCACTGCGCACGATCACTCCCCGGATATCTGTTTGCGAAACAACCAGGTCTCCAACCATGCCCTGTTCGAGGTACTGCTTGAACTCGCTGTAGGGAATTTCCCGGGACATGCCCCGCACGAATAAAAACTGGAGGCCGAAAATCAAAAGTAGAGCGATCGCGATATATCCCAAGGATATCTGTCTTTTTTTATGCTGATCATCGTTCATATCTATACCTAATATTATGATACGAACGACCCCACCAAAAGACAAGCCAATGTTGTCCGGTCGTAAACGCTACCCTTGAACACGGCGGTGGTTGCGGTGTACAACGCGACATGCTCTACTTCGATCTGCTCTGCGGAGCCAGCGGAGACATGACTCTGGCCTCTTTAGTCGATCTCGGGGTACCTCTGTCGTTTCTGAAAAGTAGCTTCCATACCTTGAAGATACCGGGATTAGCGATCGAGCAGACCCGCCAGATCCGGGCAGGTCAATCCTGCACCCAACTTCTCATACGCTGGAGCCAGGAGGGTCAGCGGGAGTACCGAAACCTTGCCGCTATTCTAACTCTCCTGCAGCGGGGCAAATTCCAGTCTCGGGTTGTGGAGACCAGTCGGCGCATCCTCACCCGGCTGGCCGAAGCGGAGAGCCGGGTGCACGGTGTTCCGGTCGAACAGGTGCATTTTCATGAGATTGGGGCGGTCGATACCGTGGTGGATGTTCTGGGGTTTGCCTTAAGCATTGAGTATCTCGGTATCAAACGTATCCTCTTCTCCACCTTGACCGTCGGCACCGGTACGATCGATACAGCCCACGGGACTCTTTCGGTCCCGGCGCCGGCCACTCAAGCAATGCTGGCGGGTTTCGAAGTGCAGCAGCTGAACACCGGTACGGAGATCCTTACTCCGACCGGATGTGCGATATTGACGGCCTGCGGCAGGCAGGTCAGCGATAAACCGGGGGGCACCGTCTCAGGCGAAGGCTTCGGCTGCGGCGAGAAACAAATTACGGGTTTTTCGGACTACCTGCGGGTCCTTCAACTGTCCGCAGAACCTTGAACCGAATCGAGAATCTCCGGCAGCTGCCGGAGGTCGGTCAAAAGAACATCCTCCGTCACTCCTGTGCTGCGGGGATCCCCTTCCCGAGGACGAAAGGAACGGCGGTCGCCGGCGAACAGTGCGGTCTTGAAACCTGCTCGTCCGGCCGGCCAGATATCGTTGACCCTGTCATTGCCCACGTACAGCACCTGTCTCTGATCGATATTTAACCGGCCTAAATTCTCGGCGGCGTGGTTGAATAGGTTCAGCGAAGGCTTTGCCTCGAGATGGATGTACGACCATACACAAAGGTCGGATTCGAAACCCAGAGTTTCCAAGGAATCTCCAAGGTGCGCCGGGAACAGCAGCGGGGTGAAAAACTGGGCGTTTGACACGATCCCCAGCACAACCTTTCGTTCTTTGAGGCG
>JAGLQP010000534.1 GCA_023136785.1 Spirochaetales bacterium | reverse complement strand
AGACCGCTCTTCACGCCGAAGTAGATGATGTTCATTACGGAGTTGTCTATGTACACTCCGACGGCTCCCGGCATGTTGCCCAGTACGATCCCAAATCCAATCGGTACCAGCAGCAGAGGTTCGTAGTGCTTGGACACTCCGAGGTAGACGAAGACCAAGCCGACAACGATCATGATTGCTGCGGGGTATTCGAATTGTCCGATTGCGGTAGTGCTGATGAAGCTCAAGAACTCTTGCATTATTTTCCCTCGATGTCTATGAGGAGCTGGTCTTCTTGAACCGAATCACCTACTGCGACGTGGATGGTCTTGACCGTACCATTCGATCTTGAGGAGATCTCGTTGTCCATCTTCATCGCTTCGAGGACCAGAACCACATCCCCCTCTTTCACAGCGTCCCCCTCCTTCACCAGAATAGATTTCACCACTCCGGGAAGCGGCGCAATCACCAGACCGGCGGAAAGTTTCGAGACCGGCAACGGTGATTCCGCGGATTTTGTTGATCTGCGCTCGGGTGCGGAACGTACGAGAACGTGGGAACGCGGCGCCTCCTCCGGCTCGATCTCTACTTCGTAGAGATCGCCGTTCAGATTGACCACTACTTTGGACTCCGAATATTCAACGATCCTCGCTTTGAAAGGTTCTCCGCCAATCTTCAGATTATATGTTCTCATTTCCATCCCCCCTGTGCATTAAAAAAAGTATCGTTCGGCATGGACCTGGAGGCTTTCCACATGTTGGTGGAGGCCCGTTTCCAGGTCAGCAGGAGTTTGTTCTCCTCCTCTACCTCCTCCTCGTGCAGGAAGATCGCCGCAACCACCGCGGCGAGGGCGTAGTCGCTCATGTCACCGCTGGAACTTATCGTGCCTACGATCGAGCGTACCGATCTTTTCCCCGGCCCTGTTGTTTTCCCCTTCTTCTCGAAGATGTGCAGGTAGCGAAGCAGGCCGACCAGGACAGCCACCAGGATCAAACTGACAAACACAATCAGCATGCCAACTTCGGCAATGTTTCTAACGAAGCCCAGCTCCCCCTTCCGATACTCCAACAGAGCCTCTTTAGCATCCGCTTCGGTCAATCCCAGCTCAGCCAGAGAGGATGAGGCCTCGGTATCTACATCCTTGCCGAGGACTGCGGCGATCTTTCGCAGTGGAACCTGATTGGCCTGGGCAAACTCCCGGAGCGTCCAGGATGATTGGAAGAGAAAATCCTGTTCTCTCTCTCCAACTGCGTAACCGGCAGAGCAGATCAGGTATATCAATAGACAAACGAACAGTGCTCTTTTCATTGGCCCGATCCTAAAGTGGAATATTCCCGTGTTTCCGTGGGGGATTCCTGTCCTTCTTTCCCGATAGCATCTCCAGAGCACGGATCAGGCGGAAACGGGTATTTGCCGGTTCGATGACATCCTCGATATACCCCTTCTCCGCAGCTCGATAGGGGTTTTCAAATTTGTCCTGATACTCCTTCTCTTTCTGGACCATGAATCCAGCGGGGTCCTCCGCCTGCAGCGAATCCTTTTTAAAGATGATTTCCGCGGCGCCCTTGGATCCCATGACCGCGATTTCGGCAGTGGGCCAGGCGTATACTACATCGGCCCGCAAATGCCTGCTGTTCATCACGATGTACGCACCCCCGTAGGCTTTACGCAAAATAACGGTGATTTTGGGCACCGTGGCCTCTGCTATGGCATAGAGCAGCTTGGCGCCGTTTCTGATGATGCCGTTATGCTCCTGATTTGAACCGGGCAGGAATCCCGGTACATCCTCGAAGAAGAGCAGGGGGATGTTGAAGGCGTCGCAGAA
>JAGLQP010000533.1 GCA_023136785.1 Spirochaetales bacterium | reverse complement strand
TCGATACTCTGAAAAACGATTATCCCACGGTTGTGGAGGAAGTGGCCAAGGGTTTCTCCGTAGGGGAGATACAGAAAGTGCTGCAGGGGTTGCTGCGGGAGCAGGTATCCATTCGAAATATCGTGGTCGTTCTGGAAACCATGGCCGACTACGGTTCTGTGAGCAAGGACACGGCCTTTCTCGTGGAGAAGGTCAGACAGGCTCTTGGAAGGCAGATCTGTCTGCACTACAGCGGTGACGATAAGACAATTCATGTGCTGACCCTGGATCCGAATCTCGAGCAGAAGATCATCGAGGCCAGGGTGGACACCGCCTCGGGTCCTTCCGTAGCTCTTGAGCCCCAGATGCAGAGGAAATGGATTACTTCCCTGACAAATTCGGTACGCGACGTTCAGCAGCAGGGGCACCTGCCGATGATTCTCTGCTCCGAAGCAGCCCGACCCCTGATCAAAGGCAGTACGATACGAGAGATACCTCATCTGGTCGTTCTGTCGGTTCCGGAGATTGTTCCGGATGTAAAAATCGAAACTCTCGGTGAGATAAGGATCGAAGAATGATCGAGAAAGATCTGCAGTACTTCACTATCGAGGCGCCCACTCCCAGAGAGGCCCTTGAACAGATGAGGCGACAGTACGGTCAGGAAGCACGAATCTTGACCCACAAGACTGTCCGCCGCGGAGGGGTCCTCGGCATGTTCGCCCGGGAGGGTGTGGAGATAACGGGATACATTAGCCAAAAACCAAGAAACAAGCCCACAGCTATGTCTGTAGCTACATTGGAGGAATCCCGGCAGAAGATACTGGCAGAGGCCCGAAGAGAGCAGTCATTGCAGCTGATTCTCAATGAGATCCAGAGCTTAAAGGAGAATCTATCCAAAGATAATGGAGGTAAGAAACTCCCCGTTGACACGCCCGGCGGCCTGCTGCGAATCGAGAGTATCCTCCAGCACAACGACTTCTCGCCGCCGTTTATAGAAGAAATACTCGGTCGTGTCCGTAAAGAGTTCTCCCTCGAAGACCTGGACAACTTTTCCGTGCTTCAAACCCAGGTCCTGGACTGGATCGGAGATAAGATTCAGATCTATCCAGCGCTGCAGATACCGGAGCAGGGTGCGCAGGGCGCACAGAGCTCCAAGGTATTTATCATCGTCGGTCCCACCGGCGTGGGAAAAACCACGACGATCGCCAAGCTGGCCGCTATTTTTGGAGTCAGCGGTTCAAGCTCTACATCTCCCAAAGTGCAGATCGTAACGATTGACAATTACCGGATCGCCGCCTTGCGGCAGATCGAGACCTACGCGGAAATCATGAGAATTCCGGTGACCTGCGTCGAAAGTGTGGGAGAGTTTAAAAAGTTCCTGGCCATGGCTGAAGGTACTGGATTGATCCTGGTAGATACCATCGGCCGCAGTCCGCGGGATCTCTCCAAATTAGCCGAAATGAAGGATGTGCTAGACGCTGCCGGGACGTGCTGCGAGATCCATCTGACCATCAGCGCCACGACAAAGGCCTCGGACGTGGAAGAAATCTTGAAGACTTTTGAGCCTTTCAAATATAGAGCGGTCATTTTAACGAAGATCGATGAAACCCTCCGGATAGGGAACATCATCAGTGTACTTGCCGCTTCCCGCAAACCGATCTCCTATATTGCTGATGGACAGTCGGTGCCCCAGGATATCGAACAGGCTTCGATATTGCGGTTGCTTATGAATCTTGATGGATTTCGCATCAGCCGGGAACGACTGGAAAAACGTTTTGGAGAGAGGGTGAAGATAAATGATACATTCTGGAGTTGACAGTGGCTGATC
>JAGLQP010000532.1 GCA_023136785.1 Spirochaetales bacterium | reverse complement strand
AGTTCATGCTCAATGAGGGGCGAATCCGAATCGGCCGGGCCAGGCGGAACCAGATCACCCTGGAGCCCTACGAGAACCTGGCGGATCGCCAGGTGCAGATCCGCTTCCGTAAAGGCGAAGCGGTGCTGACCAACCTCGAGCCGAAATATCCCGTCTTGGTAAACGACCAGCCGGTCAAGGAGCATCGTCTCAAGTATGAGGACGTTCTGAAAATCGGCTCGGCCAAACTGTTCTACAGATACGACTAAAGGAGGCGCTGCGATGAAAAAAACGATTATTTGTATTTCTGCGTTGCTCCTGATCTGCGCCGCCGCCTTCGGCTACAACGTGCGCCTGTCCCAGATCGATGCCTCCCGGCTACTCCTCGGTCAGACGGTCCGGCTGTACGTCAGCGTGACCGATGATCTGGGGGTACCGGTGGAGGGAATCGGAGCGGAAAGCTTCACGATCTTTGAGTCCCCGGACGGGCAAAACTTCGAGAGAATCGAGGGTCTGACCGAGTTCAAACCCCGGGCCGCTTCGGCTGAAGGGATTACCTTTCTGCTGCTGATAGACAACTCGGGGAGCATGTACGACACTCTGGAGGGCCGCCCTACCGAAGATACGGCCCGCAGGCGCATCACCCACGCCAAGACTGCGGTGCGCACCTTCCTCGGCAGCATGACCAGTCCCAAGGATACCGTCGGGCTGGTATCGTACAACACCTCCTACACCCTCCTGGCCGCACCTTCCGGGGACAAGGGCCAGGTTGCGGGTTTCCTCGACGGGATCCAGCAACCAGATTCGGAGCAGGCCTATACCGAGCTGTACGCCGCCCTGACCCTGGCGGTTCGGGATTTCCAAGGACTCGGCGGCCGCAAAGCCATCGTGATCCTCTCCGACGGGGAGAACTATCCCTATCTCCAGCATTCGGGAAATCCCCATCCTGAGTTCGGGGACAAGACCTACGACTACACCGAGCCGATTCAGTCCTGCCAGGAGGAAGGGATCTCGGTGTACGCCGTGAACTTCGCAGCCGAGAAAGACCCCAACCTGGAGGCGATCGCCCTGGAGACAGGGGGTACCGTGCTCGACGCCCGCAGCCAGGAGGAGCTGGCCCGGGTGTACCAACGCATCCACGAACAGGTGGCCGGGGAGTACCTGATCGGCTATCGGGCAACCATGGCTCCCGCGGAGAAGAAGTATGTCCGGGTGCTGGCGCAGGTGCAGGAGAAAGGGCAACCACAGCAGGCGACCCGCTTCTACTTCTCCAGCACGGTGTTCGGGCTTCCCCCGGACAGGGTCGGAGTGCTGCTCATCGTCCCCTTTGTTCTGGCCTTCATCGCACTCTGGCTGATCTCCCTGCTGAAGTTCGAGAAGAAGAGGGGACCGGCGACCCTCGAAGTCCTGAAGACAAGGGTGGGACGGGCTCAAACCCGAATGATGCCTCTGGGCACGACCAAAACGGTCATTGGCGGCAGCCGCAGCGCTGATCTTACGATTGTCGGCAATCCCGCCATCAAGGAACGCCACGCCACGGTGGTCTACGACGCCAAGAAAAAGGCTTACACCGTCGTGGGTTCCGGTGAACTGACCGTCAACAACCGGCCGGTCAAGACCAAGGTGCTGGAACCGGGAGACGTGATCGACGTGGGAGGCGCCACCATCGTGTTCGACGACGGCGAGGTCTGAAGCATCGCGGCGGCCACGGCAGGTGTAGTCTTTCCACACAGTGCGATTCCAAATTGTAGTTTGTGAGAAGGTTGATGAGTCAGAATGACCCAGGGGGACAATTTGGCCCATCTAGTTTGGACACTCTCCCAAGGCACG
>JAGLQP010000531.1 GCA_023136785.1 Spirochaetales bacterium | reverse complement strand
CAGTCTATCAAGGAGAAGCTGACGTCTGCACTGGTGCGCAGCATGCACTGCAGATCCAGTCCTACCCTGGCTTTTCGGGAGAGCGGCTCGATCATCTCGGGGGGGATCTCTCCTTTGAATAGGCCGGCGAGATTGAAGATCTTCGTTTCCAGATCGGGGATATCTTCGAGCCTGAAAGGTTCGGCCTGGGAGAGAAGATTGACCTTCCGCCGGTCAACATCCTCAGTCTCGAAGATGTTTTCTATCGAGGTAGTGTGTGCGCTGGGCAGGGCGATCACTTCAATTCCCTCGTCCTTCATTCGTTGCAGAAGGCCAAAGTCCTTCTCGGCCAACTTGGTCACCACCAGCAGGTGGGCTCCGGATCGTTTGGCTGCGAAGGAGGAAAAGTAAGCCGCCCCGCCGATGAACCAGGAAACCTCGCCCCTGTCGTTTAGCATGTCGTGGGTAACGTGGCCGATCGTAATGATGTCGTAACTCTTGCTCATTTTGTACCTCCACCGTGTTCCTCTAAAATCAGAGAAATCAGTTCCTCTTTCCGTAACTCCCGTCTGTCCTCCGTGCCCGCCTCGGCGAGGCAGGGATACTCGCCAAGCAGCGATTCAGAAATTGGTTGGGAGGAGAGAGTCCTCCCAGCCCGAATTGTTATGACCGAAAAGTTTGGGCCTGTTAGAAGTCCAGATCCTTCATGGCGAACACCTGGACGCGGCAAACTGATGGGTTTCGCTGTTGTGATCCCCCTCAGTTTTCTCACCGAACATCACCACCACCTCTAAATGAAGATTTTCTTACATTACTTTCCCCTATTCTTTCTTTTGTTTCAACTCATTTTCTGCCGGCTTTGGGGAAGCAGCACCAGAGCAAAACCAGCAACCCGGACAGGAGCAGCCAGGTGAGCAAAGCTACGGGTAGGAATCCGTGGTTGGCGTAGAGGGCAAAGGCGGTTGCCGGTCCAAGGGCAGTTCCGAGATCTACGAAAGTAGAGAAGCGGCTCATGTGCAGAGCTCTGCCATTCTCAGGAGCCATATCTCCGGCCATGGTATAGATCATCAACTGTGCAGAAATTCCGCAGGCAAACTGGAGCAAGAGACAGACGACCAGGAGCTGCCAAAGGTTCAGGAAGGCAATGCCGGCTATGAAAATACATTGAAGAACAACCAGCGCCGTCATCAGGCGTTTCCTGCCTAAGCGGTCACTGATGAATCCGGCCAGAGGCCCGAGGAAGAGGGAACCGAAGGATCGAAAACTCAGGAGCAACCCGGTAAGACTGGCAAATCCTATTGTAATCGGTACAGCCGGTCCGATTCGTTCTGCTACAAAGCGTCCTGTCAGGTTCGCAATCATCTGCTCGGTCATCGTAACGGCCAGAGCGCAACCCCAGAGGCCAAGGGGCCACTGCCGCAGACCAGCATGGGTGTTTTTCCTAAGGGAGGTCTTTTGATCTTTCTGCGCGTTTGGGTTCAGTGACCGCTCCGCGGCTGGTTCCGGCCTCTGTAAAGGTGCTTTCAATACTAAATAAAGCCCGCAAAAAGTGCCGATGCTGAAAAGCAGGAAGGTGCGAGGTATGCCCATCAAATCACTGAGGAATCCACCGATCAGCACGCCGCCGCCTTGTCCGACACGGGTAATGGCTTGATAAACAGCAAAAATCCGGCCCCGGTTCCGGTCAGAGGCCAAAATCAGTGCGGACACGTACCCTTCAACCCGAAACAAAGACCAGCAAGTTCCCCAGGCGATTCGAGCGACTAGCAGGCCCCAAAATCCGATTGGGAGGGCATAAGAGGCTGTGATCAGGCTGCCCGTCACGACCGCCCAGA
>JAGLQP010000530.1 GCA_023136785.1 Spirochaetales bacterium | reverse complement strand
CGATGGGGCTGGATTGCGCATGCGGCAGCAAGGGTTGTCTGGAAGTCTATTCCAGCGGACCGGCATTGGCCAAGATGGGCAGAGAAACCGCCGAGAAAAATCCGACTTCAAAAATAGCCGCGATAGCCGGCGGCAGGCTGGACGGCATCTCAGGAGAGACCGTTTTTGAAGCTGCCGTTGAGGGAGATCCAGGGGCGGCGAAGATATTCGAAGACATGGGATTCTATCTCGGCATCGGGATCAGTAACCTGATCAACTTGTTCAATCCCGAACGCATCATTCTCTGCGGTCAGGTGTCGTTGGCTCATCGGTTTTTCCTCCCGTCTCTGGAGAAAATCTTAGAGGAACGCGCCTGGCACATCTCGAACAAGGAAATCAAGGTCTGTTCCACGTCAAATACACCCGTACTCGGAGCAGCCGGAAACGTGCTTCAAGCGATATACAACGGCGGTCTACTGTTCGATACTGCCCAGCAAGGGGAAATGCCGGATCCAAACAAACTGGCTGTGTAACGTTCTATCGAAAGGCTTTGTCAATATGAACGAGATGAAGGGGAAGAATCACGGCTCATTATCTCGAAACCCGAGATTACTGTCCTCCCCTCAGGAACTTCTGGGCATACTGGATCGTCGATCCAGATAAAAATATTTTGGAGGTTCACAATGAAAAGGTGCATCGCAATCTTCATCGTACTGGTATTGCTGGCAGTGTGTCTGCCGGTTTACACCAGCCCCAAGCCGGAGACAAAGGAAGAGCTGACCTTCCTCTACGTCCCGGGCGAGACGGATCCCTTTTACCTGTCCATCGAACTGGGCGCAAGGGACAAGGCCAAGGAGCTCGGGGTAAACTTCATAGTAAGTGAGTATCCCAAAGCCTGGGGCCCGGAAGTTCAGGTTCCGGTCCTCGAAGCAGCGCTGGCCCGAGGTGATGTTGATCTGGTGATGATTGGACCGAGTTCAAGCGACGCCATGATCGCCCCATTGAAGAAGTTGTACGATGAGGGGATCGAGATTATCACCGTCGACACCTGGATAGGAGACGGTGACTATTCAAAACCCAGCGACTGGTCGTTCCCACTGGCTTATATCGGAACGGACAACAAACTCGGGGGAATCCGGATCGCCGAAAAACTGGCCGCTCTACTCGGGGAGAAGGGGCAGGTATACTGCAACACAACCAGCCCGGATGTTTCCTCTACCCAGGCGCGGTACGAGGGCTTCGTAGAAGGCATCAAGAAGTTTCCCAATATGGAGCTCATCGGTGTGGACTATAATCTCGAGCAGGTACAGCGGGCGCAGCAACAGACCTTTGCCACCCTCCAGGCGAACCCGGACATCAAAGGCATCTTCGGTACGAACAACTGGAGCTCCCAGGGCGCGTACCAGGCTGTGGTCAATGCCGGGTTAACGGGCAGCGTGAAGCTTGCCGGTTGGGATGCATCGGAAGAGCTGATAATCGCGCTCAAGGACGGAAAACTCGATCTTCTGCTGGCCCAGAAACCCAGAGAGATGGGATCCCTCTGCGTGGAGTGGGGCTACAAGTACTTCAAGGAAGGGGCGGAGATTCCCAAAAAGGTCATCCCCGGGTTCGAGTTCTTTACACGGGACAATGCAGACGATCCAGACATGCAGAAGTGGATCTACGGGAAGTAGAATCGATCTCTAGGGAGGGTTAGCTCTACAGACGGGCAAACCCTCCCCGTTCACCCTGCCATCTGCTACTCAATCTGAAGCGCTGACAGTGCGGCTACTTGCAGCGAAGTGAGCACTTTCAGTACTATGGGGGGAGAATAACTGGAGAGTATTATGAAACCA
>JAGLQP010000053.1 GCA_023136785.1 Spirochaetales bacterium | reverse complement strand
ATACAAACCCTCTGATGTAGAACACGAGACCGTGACGGCAACTCTCGATTATTTCCACGAAACCTATAAAGATTGCCGGGCTGCCTTTATCGAAAAAGTCGACCAGGTTGTTTCACAGTACGAGGAGGTCGAGGTCTATAGAGTTTCTGTGCCCTCCGAGACGGATCCTGACTTAACCATCGATATCTGTTACATACCGGCACAGAATACCGCGGATAACCTTCTCATCCTTTCATCGGGCATACACGGGGTCGAGGGTTTTGCCGGAAGCGCAATTCAGCTAATGGTCATGGAAGAGATACTGAGCCCAGACCATTTGGATACAACAGGGATCCTTCTCATACATGCACCGAATCCGTATGGTTTCAAGTATATAAGGAGAGTCACGGAGAACAACGTCGATTTGAACCGCAACTGTGCTATCGCTGACAGCCTTTTCAGCACCAAGAACGAAGGGTATGGAAAGGTGTACAACATGCTCAACCCGCGAGGAGAAGCCAACCACCGCAGTCTCAGGAACAGGCACCAGCACTTGATCGCGGTCCACAAGATACTGGTTGAATCGATGCGTGTCCTGCGTCAGGCCGTCCTGGAGGGGCAGTATGAATATCCCGAGGGTTTGTATTTCGGCGGCAAAGGACAAGAGCCACAGATAGCCGCCCTCACACCAATCCTGCAGCAAAAGATGAAGCCATATACGAGAATCCTCACCATCGACCTGCACACAGGCTACGGCGAAAACGGGAAGATGCATCTCTTTCCGAATCCGGTAGAAAACTTGGACATCAAGGCCGAGATGGAAGAGCTTTTTACCGGTTATACGATCGACTGGGGGGACAGCGAGGATTTCTACATCATTAAAGGTTCGTTTGCCGATTACATCGGCGCTCTTGCACCAGGAAAAATATACTATCCCATGGTGTTCGAGTTCGGGACACTGGACAGCCAGAAGACATTCGGGTCCATACGATCCCTGCACATCATGACCCTGGAGAACCAGGGCTTCCATCACGGCTACAAAAACGAAAAGACCGAGGCAAAGATAAAAGAGAACTTCTTAGAGATGTTTTATCCGTCTAACAAGGCCTGGCGCTCGAAGACAATAACCGATGCTAAGATAATCCTCGAGCTGGTTTTCGAGAGGTTGGGGAAAGAATAGGCTAACGGAATAAGCACTGTGCTTCAGGTTAAGGCACTTTTGGAGATGGGGAAGCGCCTTCGGATAAGCTCCGCAGTATAGGTAGTAGAGGGCGATCCTCTTGTTGAGAAGAAAACTGTTCGGATGTATCTTAAGCCCGGTCTCCAACGGCGCAATGGCCTTCTTCCAATCCCTCAGGCCGTTGACGCTCAGGCTGAACCTGTTATAGGGGGATGTCTTTCTCAACTCAAAATAAATCTTTATTGCAGCGACCAGGACGAGAAAATCCACGATTGTAGCAAGAGAATCCCCTGCTAAAAGCCATCGCAATACAGTAAATGGGGCCTCACGGCCCCATTTACGTCAACACAATCCTATTGTTCTTAAATTCAGGTACTAAGCAATCGCTCCAGGTCCGCATTCTTTGGAATGATCACCTGGGCAGCCGATTCGATTTCCCCGGATGCCACATCGATGATGCGGCTGAAGATAATCACCGACCGGGTCATTTCGATCACAGTACCGGTGAGCAGCAGGTCCGCCGCCATGAGGCGTCCGATCTGAATGGCGTTCTCCGTATCAACCAGGTCGGAGAGGGCCAACTCCTGCTCGGCCAGCACCGCTTCTAGCTTGCTGCGTTCCAGAATCCGCAGTTGCTCCAATCCCGTTAGATCGGAAACGGCTTTTTCGTTGAGCAGGGCAATCAATGCCGACTCTTGCCCGTCTTTTTGAGAGAACCCGGAAACCGCCAGTTTACCGCTGGAAACCTGCTGCAGCTCGAGCACTACTTCCTGAAAGAGCAGCTGCAGCTGTTGATCCAGGGTTTGGGCGCCGTATGCCGGGTACAGTTCGGTTTGCACCATGGCTAGATCTATCTGTTCGTCCCCCAGCTCCAGTTCTCCCCCCAGCGTTTTGATGTAGTTGTTGAGGATCTGGATCTCGTCGTCAAAAGCATCCACATCCAATCGTATTTTAGCATTCAGCAGCACTTTACGGGTCTCCACAGTCATGTCCATAGCCGTTCGAACCCGCTGATTGAACTGGCCTTCCAAGGCCACGACCTCCGGACTGGTCAACTCTTCATATGTTATGGATTCTATTTCCTCTGTATGGGCCTTGGCCTCTTCGAACAGCTGATTGCGGAGCTCATTGATCTTAACCAACTCCCCTCGACCGGCAAAATAGACATCCGCGATTCGGGTCAGGCCTTCGGCAAAGAAGAGCATGGTTCCAGCCCGCAGCACCCGGCTGTTGGAGTATCCCGCCAACTGGCTCTCCGCCTCCACCACGTTGGTGTAGATCTCCTGTGGGCCCCAGCGGCAATTTTTCCCGTCCAGGTCCTCATAGTGCATCTGAAAGCGAAACAGAGGGATCTCCCCTACGGATTTTTGGGGAGGGAGGACAAAGCGGACCACAATGGTCTCGTAATCCCCGTGATGCAGCGTGGCTTGAGAGAAGGTGACCTTTTGTCCGTCGATCCGGTGATTGTATCCCCAGGTTTCAATGTCTTGAACCGGGAGCAGGAACTCCAGTTCCATCTTGAGATCGCGGGCTGTAGGTACGACCATCCGATCCAGTTCCGAGCCGAATATCTTTTCCATCTCTTCCGCATCGGCAATAAAACGAGAGCTTCCCCCGCCGCTTTTAGCAAGTTCCCTCATCAATTTGTGGTCGAAGCCGCGTCCCACGCCGATCGTGGAAACATTGATTCCTATTTGACGATAGCTGTCCGCCATTTCCAGGATGCCCCCGGAGGTGCCCATACCGTCGGTTAGAAACAGGACTCGATTGGTATACTCCTTTCGGTAATTGGACATGACCTGCTCGTAGCCCAGCTTCAACCCCACCACCAGGTTGGTGCCTCCCGCAGGCATAATCTCATCAACCGTTCGTTTGAACCTGGTCCGTTTCTCCGCAGTGTTCATCCGGGTGGATGGGAATACCACTTCCGCACGGTTATCGAAGATGACCAGCGATACGAAATCAATGTCCCGCACCTGTCGGATGAATACCTCAAAAGCCTGTTTTACCCATTCCAGCTTGTCCTGCCCCGCCATCGATCCACTGTGATCGATCACGAAGGCCAGATTCATCGGTGGGAGATCTTGGAAAGGAACCTTCCCCGCCTGGATGCCGATCTGCAGGATCTCCTCCTGGCCGCCGGCTACCATCTGCCGGTGGCCGGTGTACAGGTGCACCCCCACGGTCTCTTCCGGGAAGGGATAGTTGTAGTCGATGGAGGCGATGTAGGAATTGACCCTCACCTCCTCCCGGGGAATGATGAGTCCTTGGGCTGCCAGGTATTTGCCCCGCCCCGATGATCCCCCTTCTTCCTGCCCACTTGACCACGACACGGTGGAAGCGATCAATAGAACAAGCGCACAGAGAACGAAACGGATTTTCATGTTGTGTTCCTCCTCACTTCGATTGAAACGGGAAAAGAGTGCGGATGTATGCAATGCGTTGATTCTGCGGCTATCTCTTTTCTTCCGTTCCTTGGATTCATATCCGTGTCTAGATAGTGAGCAAGTACTATGCCGAATGTGTTGGTTTCATTAATTCCCTACGGAACCTGAAATTAGAGTCAGAGAAGCGGTGGTCGATCGTTCTAAACTTTTAGTCGGGGAGATGTCAGACAAACAGCGTTAAATAACTGATTTGTAAGAAGTTGGTAAATATGACGAAAGAAGAATTCATCAATGAAAGTTGACAGGGGTTAAAGGAATCATGGCCGGGGGAGTTACCGAGCAGCCTTTGGAATCGGGGAAACAGTATTATAGAAGTCGGTTCCCGAGGTCGGCAGGAGCTGCAGCGTACTCGCGGGTGCGGGTTAAATCGGATCCTTTTCCATATGAATACTGTTGTTGACATTCAGCAGCTTCAGGATTTCTCCCACCGAATCCTGATAGCCGCAGATACGGATAGTCCGGTTCTCGGTTGCAAGGAACTTGTGGCAGTGCAGGATGTGTCCTACGAACATGGAGCTCACATCAACAACATTGGAAAGATCCAGAGTAATCGTACGGTAGCTGCTCTTCTGCAGGGAATCCAGAGCCCGTTCAAACAAACTCACCGACTCTCCGGTCATCGACCCGGAGATCAAAAGCACAATTTCATGTGCTGATACTTTATTTGTCTTGAACATCACAACGACTTTATTAATATCATCGATTAAGAGTCCGAAAAAATCAAGTCAACTGGCGGATTCAACTTCAACTTTCGTTATTTACAATAGTTAACAATTTTCCTTCCCACTGCAATCCCCCTCAACTTTCGGGTACTCGGTTGGACCGCGGCGTATTGACCTATTTCTATATATATCCGAGAATTACTTCAGCAGGGCGACTAAACTGGAATCCGGAGATTCATTTACTTGCCCGAATAGTACTGTACACATAATTCATTACCTGATATAGAACTACAGGGATTTTTCTATATGGCATGAAGCTTGCTTTATGAATGTCATGAAGATCTCTACTTTGTTTCGAAACACAGGAGTCGTTACCAAAACCATCCAACTTCGGATTTTTGGGCTCCTGGCCATTGCAGTGGCGGTGATCGAGTTGATCCTCTGCTTCACCGGTCCGATCAGCTTCATTCAGCGTCCTACCCTTATGCTCTTTCCACCGTTCACCACCAATCTAAGCGCTGAACAGATCGCCGAAGTCTCAGGCTTTATCGAGAAACAGATCGCTCTGACCAACTCCTACTCCATCACCAGTCACAGCTTCATCGAAGAGTACTTCATTCGAACCGACCCCGAGTTCGACAAATCCAAACTCAAACCGGTGGACTACCAGGAGGCTCAAGAACTAGCTCAAGAGCTTGAATTGGAGCGATTCGCCATTGCCTGGATCTATTCCACGAGCAACCACTTCGAAATCACAGTGTCGATCCGGGATGTGAAGGAAGGGACCATCCTGCACTCGGGACGCTTTGTATCCGAAAGCCTCGAAACTATGCTCCAGGGAATCGGAAAAGACGGTGAGCCCCTCGACATGCAGGAAGATCTGGCTGTGCAGACAAAGGGAATCGGCTTCACCGACTATCTGGTTCTTGTCCTTCTCGGGCTGCAACTGATCGTGGGCGTTCTTGCGCTAGTTGGGTGCGATCCCGGCCTTCTCGTCGAGATCGTATGGGCTCCCGCCCTGATCCTCTTTGTATTCGCCTACATCTACGCGCTGAGTGCGAACATGGACTATGTTCAGCGCTACATAGCAAGCAGCGGTCAGCTGCAGCTAGCTGAAAGCACGGCCCTGGAACAGCTTTATGCCTTGCTTCGCTATGGACCCATACTGATCCTGAATGGTGTATATTACGTGTGCCAGGCAAAACGCAGAGCCAGTCGGATTTCCGGGCAGCAAAATTGGGTCCAAAGGTACATCACCAATTGGGCGCTTCCGTGGGTCCTACTCTCGGCTGCGTTGTTTGGGTTTTCCTTTCCCTCCATGATCAGACTGGACGGGATCGGGTGGTTGGCCTGGATCTCGATTGTGCCGCTGCTCCTCGTCCTGATCACGTCAAAACCTACAATGGGTGTTTTCTACGGGGTCGTGTTTGGAACGATGCAAGCCCTGATCATCAACTACTGGCACGGCACTTATGACTACGTGTCCCTGCATCTGATCACAATCGCCTTTGTGGTTGAATTCTTGCTGTTCATGATCCCCCTTGTCCTGCTGATTAAATTGAGCGGCAAGTGGGGGTTCTTGATCGTACCGGCAGCATGGGTTGTCTTCGATTATGTTCGCTCTATCGGCATTTTAGGCTATCCGTGGGGCATCATCGGGACCACTCAGTTTCAATTCCTCCCTATAATCCAGATCGCCTCGATCACCGGAGTGTGGGGTGTCAATTTCGTGGTCCTGCTGTGCAATGCCTCGATCGCCTGGGCATTGGCAGGCTCGGTGTTTCACCGGACCTGGCTCGGCGGAGGCTCCGCTCCCAACACGGCGATTCCCGCCAATACAGGAACACCGTGGCGGAACTTCATGGCGCGAGTCAAAACACGGATGCAGCACCTCCAGAGTTTGTTCCCGGTCGCAGTATTCGTCGGGATTTTCGGAATCTGCGTCGTCACCGGAACGGTGATACTGTTCAGGGTTCAGCACAGACTGTACGGCCGACCCGATATAGAGAGGGCGACTGTAGTGCTGCTTCAACAGAATACGGACCCGAGAAAGCACGAATACCGGAAAAACTTCGAGAAACTGATGGAGCTCACGGACCAGGCTCTTCTGCAACTGCCAACCAAACCGGACCTCGTGGCCTGGCCCGAAGGAGGATTCAAACTGGACATTCGCTACTGGTCCATGCCTGAAAGACAGAAATCCTACTGGGGTCGGGTTGTCCAGGAATTTCGAGACTATCAAAAGGACCTGGATACCTGGCTCATGACGGGCACCCAGGATCATGCCATGATCCTCGATCCTCAGGGTGAGCGGATTCGGCGAAACTTCAACTCCTCCCTGCTACTCGACGGGCAGGGAGACATAAACGGTTTCTACCACAAGATCAACCTGGTACCATTCTCCGAATACTTCCCCCTTGACAAAGAAAAGTTTGTCCGCCTGTACGAGATGTTTCAAAAGTACGATATCTCCAACTGGGGAATCGGAGATGACAGGGTGGTGTATCAGCACGAAAAGATGAGAATTGCCACTCCTATTTGTTTCGAGGATGCCTTTTCAGATCATGTCCGCCGCTTTGTCCTTCAGGATGTAGATATCATCCTGAACATGAGCAACGACTACTGGTCTCTTTCACCGGTGGAGGGACGGCAACACGGTCTGTTTTCGCTGTTTCGGGCCGTGGAAAATCAACGACCGGTGCTGCGCACCACCTCCTCCGGGTACACCGTGTACATAGACGCGGTCGGTCGGATTCAGCCGGGTTCACCGGAACCATACACCGAAGGGTATGTCGTAGCCCATGTACCGCTGCCCGAAAACAAATTTACTCTGTACACCCGGTGGGGAGACTGGTTTCCTATTGCTTGCGTGATCGCTGTGCTTGCCTCTGTCCTCTGGGCTGCAGTCCATTGGATGCTGAAGAGGGTACGAAAAAGGCGTGTCATGTTTGGCGATAGGCTACCCAACAAGATCCCGAACGGATAACCACTAGGGCACGCTTCGAAAATCCTCCAGATCGAGGAGCAACACCCGGGAGTTCCGCAGCCTGTTGTAGTCCTTGCGTTTATTCGCGGGCAGGTCCTGGATCCCTCCTTCTATGAATCCAAACTGAAGGAACCAGTCTGCTGTCCGGGTCGTGAGCACGTACAGATTCTTTATGTTCAAGCTCCTGGCCCTATCCACGAGAAAGGAGAGAATTCGCTTGCCTATACCGAGTCCCGTATAGGTATGATCGACAGCAATAGCGGCGATCTCTCCCCTGTCCGATGCGTCGGGTGCCGGAAACAAAGCCCCACAGGCGTGGAAAATACTGTCCACCTCGTAAACGACAAACTCATCGACCTGGGCGGCCAGATCCTCTTCATTCCTCGGCAACAGAATTTCTTCCTCGACAAAGGGATTCATGATCCGAAGCACTTCAGGGATGTCGGCAAGATGCATCGGACGGATGTTTTCGTGCTCGTTTGTGTAGATCATGGTCCCGCAGCCGCGGCTGGAAAAAATTTCCTTCAGGATCACCCCCTCGATTTTTCCATTGACGATGTGGACTCTGGCAACTCCCTCGGCACAGGCTTTGCACCCCAACCTGATCAGTTCGACCATCTCATCCTGGGCTTTTCCGGCATTCAGCTCGAGGAAGCTGTCCGCTTGATCAACGCTGAGATGAGTCACAACACCTTCTGAAGATATGGAGATCCTCTCCGGCAACGTATACTCAACGGCGTTGACTCCCTGGTGGGGAAAGATGTAGAACAGTTTCTCCGCTTTCAGGGACCTGGCGAGAATATAGGCGAGCTCATTCGATGAGATGTTGTAGGGTTTGCCGGTTGCGCTCCAGCCGATATTCGGAAAAATGGGAATCAAACCATCTTCCAAAGCTTTCCGAACCAAACCCACATTGATATTCTCCACCGTTCCTGTCTCTTGATAGTCTACACCTTTGAGTACCCCCAAACTCCTGGCGCGTACCCAATTGCCGATGATGGCACTGGTGTTATTTTCCGCCAGCTGGGTCATCAGTCGATTGGATACATCGAATGCGGCCATCTTGATGAAGGGTATGGCTTCCGGAGTGGAGATGCGAGTGCCCTTTACCGTTTTCCATGGGATGTTGTAACGGGTCAGTACGTCATTGATCCTCTCCTTGGCTCCCGGGACCAGCACGATCTGAATCCCCTGGCGGTGAAGAAGAACGAGATCCTTGACCAGCATCGGGAGGAAAGGATGATCCATCACCGAACCGTCGATCTTGAGGACGATCGTCTTTCCCTTGAACAACTGAACGTATTCGAATACCTGTCGAATCAGTTCCACCTGTTCTTTCAACTTGTCACTATCCATAGGCTTTAGATTTCCTTTTTGTAGATCCGATACGTCTTGTAGATCTTGACCGGAAAATGTTTCAGAGAGTTGCGCATCGAGTAGTTGTTCTCCACGATGTTCGACATCTCCACTTCCCTGTATCCGTATTTTTTGGCGTTTTCCACGATGTTCGTATAGAAAGCGATCTCGATACCCTTGTTGCGGTGTTCCTCAAGAACTCCCATTATAATGTGGCGGAAGCGGTCCGTCTTTTTTACACCCCAAAGCATTGTCAGGAAACCGAAAGGGAAAAGCCTGCCGTTGATCTTTTTGACGGCTACATTGGCGTCGGCTATGGAAAGAGCAACGCCGACTGGCTCACCTTCGATCTCAGCCACAAAGGACAGCTCGGGATGAGCAATCGGTTTGACTGCATCCACAAGCC
>JAGLQP010000529.1 GCA_023136785.1 Spirochaetales bacterium | reverse complement strand
ACGTGGGAGGGCTTGCCGGGGTTACCGCCAACTACCTCTTCCACAAGAATTTCCGTTTCTCTGTGGAACTCGGCTATATGAACTGGTTCTCTTTGATACCGTTAAAGGTGTTTACCGATAACTTAACGTTCCCCGACTATGACGGCCTGTTCGTGGGAGCGGGTATAACCATCAAGTATTAAAAAAGGAGGTGGATCGAGTGAAAACCAAGTCTCTCTATGGACTGTTCGCTCTACCATTTTTGTTGCTTTTCCTCATCTCCTGTGTAAGTGGTCCCCCGGCCACGATACAGGCACCTCAAGCGGGTACCGCCGCGGCTATGCCCGAAGAGAAAGAATACGAGGGGGCCGGTCGGGACGCCTCGATGCTCAAAGCTATGAATATGGCCAAGATGGACGCGGTTCGAAAGGCCGTGATCGACATGATCGGCGTGGCCAACGAGCAGGCGAATCAGGAAAAACTGCAGGAGGTTCTGTACAACACCCAGAATCCCAACGCCTTTGTGAACAACGAAACCTTCGAAACTCTCCGCAAGGACAAGGTTGGGGAGGAGTACATCTTCGAAGCCAGGGTGGCAGTAAAGATGCGGGCCGTGGAGAGCACCCTCAAGGCCCACGGGCTGTACGGCGAAGAGGTGACCACGCAGGAGAAGACCGGCGAAGCCGCTGCAGCTTCCGCTGAAGCTACGAAAGAGGGTGCCGAGGCGATCGACGAGATCACGGCTCAGACCGATGGTGAAGAGCTGACCGCGGAGGAGAAGCGGATCATTGCCCGCTATGTGAACAACATGACCTATATGGTCCTTTTCGACGAGGACGCCACTGAGGATCCCTTCTATATGAAGGCGGCGGTGGGAATCGCCAACGAATACCTCACCTCAAACGCCATCGAGGCGATCGACTACGACCAGGTGGAGAAGCTAAAAGCTGATCAACAGATGGCCTTCGAGGAAGAGACGGGAGAAACCATTTCGATAATTCAGTGGATCGCTCAGAAGCTGAACGCCGATGTGTATATCGAAATCGACGGCCGCACCAGCGGTGAGACCTCCGGAGGCAAGTACTACGGGCAGGCCAACATCACTCTCAAAGGTTTCGAGGCTTCTACGGGGCGCCTTCTCGGTTCCCAACCCTGGAACAGTCCGAAGACCTTCTCCACCGCTTCAGAGCAGGCTGCAAAAATCAACGCTCTGCAGACCAGCGTGTATAAGGCCATGCCCATCGTGATCGATCAGGCCAAGGCCTACATGGCTAAAGCCCTTCAAAATGGGATTAAGTACGAACTGGTCGTACAGAACACCCTGGATTCTCGGATGATGAGCGATTTCTACCGCAAGATGCGGAGAAAAGCGAGGGATATCAAGACCGTGAGCCAGACCGCGGAAGAGACCAAGTACAGCGTCTTCCTGATCGGGTCCGTAGAGGATCTGGTCGATATGGTCTATGACGTAGCAGACACGGTTTCCGGTCTGGAAGGGATCTACCAGGTTGTTTTGCGCGGAAAAAGTGTTACCTTTAATACGGGTATGTAGGGGAGGCGTCGCCTCTGAAAATTTTAACCTTCGATATAAGGAGAATGTTTATGAAACATCTATGGAAAGTGGCTGTCGTGCTGGTGGCAATCGGGTTGTTGTTCGCCTGTGGAACGAAGCCGACACCGAAACAGGAGCAAGCGCTCAAGGTCGAACCGCAGGTTTATCCGCCCAAAGTAATCGAGCACAAGCTCACCGCATTGGGAGGGGATGTTCCCGAGTGGGTCTTCCAGTATGCCAGTGGTGAAGATCTGGAGGAAAAGAAAGATTACAATGATCTGTACGTATTCATCT
>JAGLQP010000528.1 GCA_023136785.1 Spirochaetales bacterium | reverse complement strand
CGACGGAGCCTGCATGGCCGCCCGCAGGAGGGTTTCGATCTTCTTCTCCTCGACCGCCTTATCTTTGAAACGGCGGATACTGCGGCGGGTCATGATGGCCTTGATCGTGTCCATACCTCCTCCTTTCGGATCTGTCTTTACAGTAGCATGAACCATCAGCTGAGGCTACAATCCCGGGCTTGCGGGGTAAGACGATTCGAAACCGGGCCGGGTCGCACACGACATTCGAACCGGCGCAACCACAGCCAGGTTCGAGCGGTTGACAGGGGCTCAACGAGGGGGAACCGTCTCACCTTCCTTCGCTCCGACGCTAAAGCCCATACACATTCTTGTAGAAATCCAGCTCCCTGGCCAGAACCAGCGCTTTGGTGATCTTGAGCCGGACGATCAGGCTTCCCCCCGCTTCCCGGTAGGAACGATAGCGGTGCCCGTCGTTTTGCCAGTACCGCAGCGGCGTCTCTCCGGCGAAGGTGGGTTGGATCGTCTGCGACCACTCCAGGGAGGGATCGCCGAGGCTGATCTTCGGATCAGCCGGATCGTATCGAACCCATGAGTCATGCACTCCCCGTTCTTCAGGAGTGGCCCAATCAGTACACTGGAGGTAGCGGATCAGACCCCGATCGAAATCGACGGACTGGATCACGGCGGAGTGGCGAAACCAAATCCCCCGCCCCGGAACCCGGCCTCGAAAAAGGATCACATCACCCGGTCGGAGATTATCGATTCGATCGTCCACGGTTTCGGAGAAGGAGGATTCGGGATCGAAGAACCACAATCCGATGATTCCGGGAAGCTGCTCCGCCCCTGTCCCAAGATCAGCAGCCGCCTTGCGGTCCAGGTCCAGCCCAAAGGCTGCGGCGATCGCCTTTTGCACATTGTAGATAAACCCGGAGCAGTCCAAGCCCACAGCGCCGACGCAGTAGAGGAAGTTATAAACATCCGTTGAGGATATCCGCGAGCCGGTCTTGAGCACGTACACTTTGGTGCGGGTGCCGGGATACGGCCCCTCCCGCAGCAGATCGTTCAATGTCGGGTCGAAGTACACAGAGACCCGCCTCTGCTCCAGATCGAAGATGACGGTCTTGTCTCCCGGCCGTCGGAGTCCGGAGGCATAGTCGGCAAAGGCCTCAGAAGCCAGCAATCTGTCGATCTCGGTCCAGATCCTCTCAGGATCCCCCTTGCCGTCGAGAAAGATCCGCTGGTAGAACCCTGCGCTCCCCCGACGCTCTCCTGACTGGCCGAAGGGGATCCGCACAACCAGGTCCACCCCCGCCACCGTGCGAGTTCCCAGGTAGCTGCGATAGGCCTTGTCGATGATCTGTTCCAGCTCGAGCTCCACCTGCGTTTTCAGGCGGCAAGATGACGGAGGCGGATCTTCATTGGCATAGAGGGAGCGAAGGCCGACCTGGGCCGAAAGCAGCATCGCCGCCGCCACTACCCCGACAATCGGAGACCGGAGTGCAATCATCTCTCTCTGTTCCTCAAATACAAATTTAGGTAGGTAAGATACTAGCCTTGGAGCTCCTTTTCAAGTAGTTTGATCTATGTTATCATAGTGATACTTAGCTCTCCCCCGAACTGCCGCTCCCGCCACTCCTTCTCCGCTTCCTCTATTCATGCCTGCAGCTTCCCCGTAGGACACAAGGTGATAGAAACCGGTTTCCCGGTCGCTTTGGCCTTGTAGATCGCACACTTCTGCGGCCATTCAATGCAGTACAGCCCTTTGAGTTTTCTACTGTGAGTGTTCATGTTTTTCATCGAGTAAAAATGGCAGTTCTTGCGATATTCGCAATCGCTTTCTTCTTCTGGCATATCAGGCCTCTTTTTC
>JAGLQP010000527.1 GCA_023136785.1 Spirochaetales bacterium | reverse complement strand
GGCCTCGGACGATGCGGGAACCCAGACCGGTGAGTTTCTATCCCCCGGTTCCACTCAGATCAATGTAACGTTTCACCGCACCCTCGCATTTCAGCCGCACCACCGCACGGCGAGCAGGGCGTAGATACCTGTCAGAGTAAAGATATCCTCCAGCAGGACCCATTCATCCGGTGCATGCAGATTGTCCCCCCGGGGGCCCAAAATGATGCTGGGCATACCACCCACCTCCCCATAGATGCCCAGGTCGCAGGAAAAGGCGGCCCCGCCGACAGCCGGGGCAATTCCTGAGTACCGGCGGTAGGCCTCGATCGTCTCCTGCACCGCCGGATGGCCCGTCGGCGTCTCCCAGGGCTTGACGAAATGATAGGTGGGATCGAGCTCCAGTCTAAAGGGGATCAGATCCGGATCATTGCCGGCCTTCTCGCTCCAAAACCGCCTGAACTCATCATAGAAGGCCTCTTCGGTCATCCCGGGATGGCACCAGACGATCCAGGAAATCCGGGTTAGAAGCGGTGTACCCATTTGGGTAAACTCGTCCGGGGTCTTGGAATCGATGCACCACAGAACAACGTTGAGCTCCTTGCCCGCTTCGGCAAACAGGGCATGGCTGTTCGCTTCCCGCCATCGTTCCTGCCACTCCTTGAAATAATCGATAACCCGGGAAACCCCGAAAATCGGGTTCGGTATGGAAGAACCCATATAGGGCATGCCCGCCTTACCCCACAGGGTGAGATCCCCCAAGAAGGCCCCCAAACAGGCCGGGCAGATCTCCATACGGGTCGGTTCGGTGAGGATGCACAGGTCGGCGTTGTATCCGTTGAGCCGGCCGGCCAGGGTACCGTTCCCCCCGGCGAACTCCTCATCGACAACGCTCTCAAACAGGATGTCGCCCCGGGGTTCAAAATCCAGACTTTTCAGGATCTTCAGGGCCCAGAAGGCGGCGGCCATACCTCCCTTCAGATCAGCCGCGCCGCGGCCGTACAGGCGGCCTTCGCGCAGCACCGGCTCGTAGGGCCGGCAGATCTTCCAGTGGTCGGGCTCAAAGGGAGCCACATCCATGTGCCCGCTGAACAGGATCGAGCGTTCGGATCGCCCCCCGGCACCCCGCCAACGTGCGGCGATGTTCCGGCGATTGTTGCCGTAGTTCCTGTCGGCAAGCCAGGAAGGGTGGTCCTGGATCCCCTCAACCTCATTCGGGGCGAAACGCTCCGTTTCCCAACCGAGGGCCGTGCATTCCCGGGCGAGAAACTCCTGGGCCTCCGCTTCGAAACCCTCCGGCGGGCGGTTTTCACTGGGAAAACGGATCAGGGTTTTGGCCCATTCGAGGATCTCATCCTGCCGGGCTTCAACCGCCTTCCGGATCGCCTCGGCATCCGGTTTCATAAGACAATGATCTCTCGGCGATAAGCGGTCAGTTCCTTTAAGCCCTCAGGCGTGACCAGGACTCCGTCTTCGTAACGGAGCCCGTAGCTTCCGTCGGACAGCCAGATATCTATATTGAAGAGCATGTTCGGCTGTATGGTGAACTCCGCCTGTTTCGCCAGCCACAGACCTTCCACTTCCGAATGCCCGGTTCCGTGGGCCGGCCCATACAGGGTGAAGTCCTGGAAACCGTAACGGGCCAGGATCTCATAGTATCCGTCGAACACCTCAGAAGCCCTGACCCCGGGACGGATCGCCTGCAGAGCGTAATGCACCGCCTCGAGGGCCACCTCCATTAGCTTGCGGGCCGCCCGAGGGGGCTCGCCAATGGAAAAGGGGCGGCACATGTTGCCGCAGTAGCCCATGTACTTGGCACCGAAGGTGAACTGTACCAGCTCGTTGCGCTG
>JAGLQP010000526.1 GCA_023136785.1 Spirochaetales bacterium | reverse complement strand
TAGCTCAGTTGGCTAGAGCGCGTGAATGGCATTCACGAGGCCGTGGGTTCGATTCCCGTCGCCTCCAATACCGATGGCTAATGATTTCTCCTCAGGTCAGCTGGATCCGGATATTGCCAATCTCATGGGGATCACAGCTTCAACTCAAACCCAGAAACCCGAGTTCTCCGATCTGTTCACCGAAAAGGCTCGGGTAAAACAAAAGGGCCCCGAGGACGTCGATCTGAGCAAAAAAAACTTCGATATCCAGACCAAACTGGAGGAGAAGCCTAATCCCTACTTCAAAGACAAGAATTACTACAAAAACCTCCTCGCCGACGAAAGCGAGACCGGGCGACGGGTGCATCAGCTGCTCACCCAGTTCGCTACGGCGAAGGATCCTAAAGACAAATCTGTATATCGTGCCCGCCTCACGACCGCCTATTGGGAGTTGGCCCAACGGGCAGCGGCGAAAGTGTCACCTAACATGCCGCTGCCCAAACGGCTGCTCCTGCGCTTCGGGATTCTCTCCCCTACCTTAATCTCCGCGGAACAGCGGGATGTGATCAGCCGGATCGTCTTCAAAAACAAAACCGCTGAGCCGATCCACTACGTGGATGAGTGGTTGACCAAGATCGCCCAAGGATCGATCCGGCCTTCGACAACCGACGAGGTCAAACGAGCCCGGTTGGACGCGAGTCAGAAAACCGTGGAGATTGTAGAGAAGCGACGGGGACGACGCCAAGCCGAACTGTCCTTGCTTCAGAACAAGATCGGGCAGCTAGACGAGCTGGAGTCCAATTTACTGAACCGGGTTCAGACGGTACTTCGGCACAATACTCGCCCCGAGTTCGGAGGTTTGAAAAACGCATTCAGCCCGGAGCAGCGGGACGCGATCAGCCAGATCAATACGATCCTTCGACAGCTGAGCAATCTGGACAGGGACATCAAGGTGTCCTACAACACCCTTGAAAACATGGACGAGGAGCTTCGAGACCTTGAAGAAAAAGCAGATGGTGTGGACGTGTCTGTAGACCGGGGTGTGGTGACCAGCGAGTTTCAGTCGGTGCGCCAGATGTCCAAGATGTGTGTCGGCCGACAGGGAAATCACTTTCCCATCCTGATGAAACAGTACTTCCGCCCCGCCATCCGGGAAATGTGTACGCGGGAAAACGTAATCAATACCATGGCCAAGGTCGAGTCGATAGATTCGAGAGTATTCGAGCGGACCTTCAAGGGTCAGACCAGTCGTATCGTACCCTATATCATGTTGCTTCCCAACTACGGGGACACCGGTATCTGCTGGGAACCCTTCGAACGCCACAACCGCGCCTCCAGCCGGGGACGGATCGCATTACCTATCTTCCCCAAAGATGTAGAAACGGCGGTAATCTCCGCATTGGCGGACCTGCGCTGGCAGGTAGCCAAGGAGAGGGCTCAGCACTACTGGATGGAGGAAGGCATCACCGGCCGCTACTACCAGTGGTCCCAGGATCAGAGACTAAGGGGGGATGTGAAAGACTATTTCATTCGGGATTACATTCTCTGGATCACCAAAGAGAGTCAGGGTATGCAGAAACTGGAACGGGAGGTACGGGGAATCTTCTGGCGAATGATGCCCTTCCCTCAGGCTATCAAGGACAATCTAAAGAACCGAGGGTTCGTGTACGACGAGCTGTACAAGAAGGACGTCAACATTTCAATGTCCGACGGGTATTGATAGAGGGGATTACTTCTTCCTCCGAAACAAAGGCAAAAAGTACTTCTCCATGTCGATCTTCCGTGACAGCCACTTCACCACTCGTCCGTAGATGAAAAACGAGACGGCGATCGTACCAACCACGGCAACGACCC